>NZ_JAQAHD010000025.1:0-55206 GCF_027871605.1 Agrobacterium sp. CFBP 3001 | reverse complement strand
CCTCATGCACCGGCGACGCACCGATCGGCTTCTCGACCCGCCACCAGACAAACCCAGAAACCAAATCCAGATGGCCTTCCAATGGCCGCAAATTTAAACCGGACAGTAGTGCCCACAGCCCGGCCATGACGCTCCTGGAAAAATGCCGGTCCGCAATTGCGAAATTATCCATGAGAAAAACCAGCCGTCTCTTCCGGGAAACTTTATTGATGAGCAGTTTCGACAGGGGTTTCTGGAGAAGGTCGTCATGCGGGAGCGGCAATTTTCGCTCTGCTGAAAAATCCGCCAGAAACCGCCACCACCGAAAGGTGACCAATGGATTGGCCGCAAAACGCAGCCAGAAAAGGACCGCCCGCTTCCAGTAGGCGCGCCGGGGAAAGGTCATAATTCTCCAGAGCAACAAAAAACGGGGTGTTTCCGAAACCGTCTGGGCCACATCATCCGTGACCGGGAGTTTCTCTGCCAGAACGGCAACATCTTGAATGCGCGACATAAATGGGCTTCCGGCAGAACATGGCGTTCAGCCGGGGCATGCGCCAGAATTGTCAAGATTCTGTCGAGAAACGGCCTGCCCTACGTGAAGACCGGTTTGTTGCCTCAGCGCAAAACAAGCAACCGCAAAGAGACGGTTGGCCGGGAGATTTCAGGAGGTTTTCCCAAAGACAACCGTCACGATGGCTCCGCCGTCCGGTCGTGTCTTTATCTGCAGATCGCTGTCATGCGCCCGAGCGATTGCACGGGCAATCGAAAGGCCGAGGCCCGTGCCACCGGTTTTGCGCGCGCGCGACGGTTCCATCCGCCAGAAGAGTTCGATACCGTGTGCCTCGACGCCGGGGGGAAAGCCCGGCCCCTTATCCTCGATCGTAACGAAGGGCCGCCCGTCCTGAAGCCCGGTCGAACAGCTCAGAAATTTGCCGCTCGCCGCATAGCGGCGCACATTGTCCATCAGGATCAGCAATAGCTGCCGAAGGCGTTGGCGGTCGCCGCAAATGGATGCGGGCTCCAGCGACATATCGATATCGATGCCGGCCTCATCCATCAGTGGCCGCGCCGCTTCCGCCACCGCCGCGCATTCGGCGGCAAGATCAAGTGGCTCGGTGTCTTTGACGAGGCTGTTGGTTTCCGCCAGGGAAAGTGTGCGCAAATCATCGACAAGACGCGCCAGCCCCTCCACATGGACGATGAGGTGGCGAATGGCTTGCTTGTCGAGGGGAAAGACATCATCCGCGATGCCGTGCAAACGGCCCTGGAGGATCGTCAGCGGTGTGCGCAATTCATGGGCCACCGCCATCGTGTTGAACTTCAGCCGGCGCTCCATCATCTGAAGTTCCCGCGTCAGACTCTCGAAACTGTCGACCAGAAATGCGACTTCGGCGATGGGGTTCGCCTTGATCTTTGCACCTCCGCTGAAATCGCCGGTCGCCATGCGCCGCGCAGCGTCTGCGAGTTCGCCGAGAGGTGCCGCAATGCGCCGGGAGATGAAATAACCGAGCAGGCTGCACAGAAGGACAGCGAGCAATCCGAAGAGGAATACCGATTTGATAAGCTCGTTATCCGCCTCATCCTCCAGGCCCGGCAAAACCTCGATAAGGGCCTGAAGCTGGCGCTGATCCGGCATCACGCCCCGGTCGATATCCGAGAAGGCCCTGGAGGCATCGGGCGACAGCTGGGCGATGATGCGTTCTTCAATATTGTCCGCATACCAGGAAACGCCGAAATAGACCAACGCGACGGCAAAGATGAGCATCGTGGTGATCGTGATCGCCGTCATCGTGCGCAGGCGCAGTCGCCAGAGTTTCATGGTTTATGCTCCCCGGCCAGCCGATAACCGACGCTGCGCACCGAGACCAGATAACCGCAGGCGCCATGATCCGCCAGTTTCTTGCGCAGATTGGCGATGTGCGTGTCGATGGTGCGCGCCAGCGCATCGCTTTCCGGCAGGCAGGCATCCAGAATATCGGCGCGCTGAAAGGCGTGGGTGGGGCGGCGCGTCATATGGGCGAGTATCCTGAACTCGCTCAGCGTCAGGGGTAGAACGGTCCGTCCCCCATCGCCGCAAACGGCCGCGACATAGGCTTCGGTGTCCACTTCGATGGCCCCGAAGCGCAAGACCCCACCGGCGGCCGGCTGTCGCGTGCGTTTCAGCACGGCATTCACCCGCGCGATCAATTCGTGGGGATTGAAAGGTTTGACGATGTAATCGTCAGCGCCAAGGCGAAGGCCGGTCAGCTTGTCCATATCCTCCGCAAGGGAGGTGACCATGATGACAGGTGTATCCCGTTCCCGCCGGATGCGGTTCAACACCTCGATGCCATCGAACTTCGGCAGGCGAATGTCGAGCAGAACCAGATCCGGTCTCAACATGGAGAAATGCGTCAGCGCTATTTCTCCGTCGCTCGCCCTGACGGTTCTGTACCCTTCGCGAATGAGATAGGCGTCCAGAATCTGAATAATATCGGGGTCGTCTTCGACGATCAGAATAAGCCCTTTGTCCATACTCGATCCGCAAATCTGCTTCTGTAAACCGTGGTAACGCCGGGACGCTAAGCGGATGCGAAACATCGGGCAAGAGCCTCCATCCCCGAATAAACACTATCGGTGCCGCTTTCCTCGCAGTCTTGTCTCTTTCTCCGCAAAGCCTTGACATTTCTGCGGAAGAGAACTGGCCATGCACCAGCCTCTCGCCAGTAAAACCGACAGGAAAAAGCTGAATTGGACCCGGAGGTCGAAATTTCGCGCAGGCGCCATCCATGTCGCCTGTCAGGCTTTTTCGCGTGCCGCCGGCAGTTCCTTCCTGCTGGCTCTTCTGGTCGCTCTTGCGATGATGATTGTCTTCACGCTCAGGTCGGATATCGATCTTGAGGTGAGCCGGCAATTCTGGACGGACCGTTTCCACCTTGGCGAGGATGAGTTCCTGGTTTCCGTCCGAGATCTGAACCGCATGCTTCCGCCGGTTTTGTTGTCGGGGCTGGTGTGCATGCTTGTCCTCATGCCATTTTCGGGCGCACTGCCTCGGGTTTTACCACCGCACAAGCTGCTGCTTATTGCCGTCTTTTTTGCTCTGGGCCCGGGTGCCACGGTTCATATACTGAAAAACGCGTTTGGCAGGGCAAGACCTCGCCATCTCGGCGAGTTCGGGGGAGACCTGTTGTTTACACCGGTTCTTTCCCTTGACGGTGGCTGCGCCCGAAATTGCTCTTTTCCTTCCGGTGAAAGCGCTTCCGCAGCCGCTCTTCTTGCCTTCACCATTCTCCTGCCAGAGAAATTTCGCCTGATCGGCATCGCGATACTGGCGCCATTCATCGTGATTGTCTCCCTGAACAGGGTCGCAATGGGCGCTCACTTCCTCTCCGATGTCCTGATTGCATGGCCCTTGATGCTCGCGGTGTTTCTTCTCCTACAGCGGCCGTTCATGAACAACCGGCAGGCGATAGACGCCGCCTTCTCGCGCAAGGCCGAAGGGGCGCGGCCCGCCGCGGAAACAAGGCCATTTGCGGGACAATAAGGCTGAGGGGAATCACATCCGCCCAATATCAAAAAGGGCAGCGGAAAACCGCTGCCCGTGCTGTTTCTTGCGGAGTGGCCAGATGGCCTTATTTCACCTGGGCGACGACCAGCTTGCCGTCGGCGCGTTCGGCGACGAACTCGATATTGGCGCCTTCCTTGAGCTTGGCGAGGATCGCATCGTCCTTGACGCGGAACACCATCGTCATGGCCGGCATGTCGAGGTTCTTCAGTTCTTCATGGATGATGGTGACCTTCTTGGCCGCGGCATCGACCTTCTTTACCGTTCCCTTGGTGAATTCCTCTGCGAATGCACTGAGGGGAGCGGTGAGCAGGAGTGCTGCTGCAACGGTGATTTTAACGATGGTCTTCATGGTCGGATTCCTTTGTTGCCGGGTTACTTTGCAGAAACTTTGAGATCGCCGCGCATGCCGGCCTCGTAATGTCCGGGTTTCAGGCAGGCGAATTCGAACATGCCGTCATTGGTGAATTTCCAGATGATTTCGCCGCTTTCGCCGGGCGCGAGGCTGATCGCGTTCGGATTGTCGTGCTCCATCTCCGGAGCCTTCTCCATGGCGGCCTTGTGCTCCAGATTGGCCTTCTGTTCGTCGAGAATGAATTCATGGTCCAGTTCGCCGACGTTCTTCACGACAAAGCGGACTGTCTTGCCCTTCTTGAAGTCGAACTTGGCGGGGGTGAAGAGCATCTTGCCGTCCGGCGTTTCCTTCATCGTCACCTGAATGGTCTGGGTCACCTTGGCCTTGTCGCCCGGTTCGCCGATCGCCATCGCTTCATGGCCGCCGCCGTGAGTGCCGGACGCAAGGGCGGGCGTGGCGAGAGCGGTGAGAAGCAGTGCAATTTTCAGTTTGGTCATTCCATGTTTCCTTGATTTTGGTGGGGTTCTTGTGGGGGTTGGGGTCTGCGCGATCAGCCGTGTTTCATCGGTTTCGGCGTGATCTGCGTTCTGGGGTCATTGGTCTTGGTCGTATCCGGCAACTCGCCGGTCCATTCCCAGGCCTGGGTTCCGGGCGGGTTTTCGTACCAGCCGGGATCTGAGTAATCGCCTGCGGAGATGCCTTCGCGGACCTTCACCACGGAGAACATGCCGCCCATCTCGATGGGGCCGTGCGGACCCCAACCCGTCATCATGGGTACGGTATTCTCAGGGATTTCCATTTCCATCGCGCCCATATCGGCCATGCCGGCGGTGCCCATCGGCATATATTCCGGCCGCACCTTGCGGATTTTCTCTGCGACGCTCTTCTTGTCGACGCCGATGAAGGTCGGGACGTCATGTCCCATCGCATTCATCGTATGGTGCGACTTGTGGCAATGGATTGCCCAGTCGCCGACATATTTGGCGTCGAATTCATAGGCCCGCATCGCACCCACGGGGATATCGATGCTCACCTCCGGCCAGCGCGCCTCGGGCCGCACCCAGCCGCCGTCCGTGCAGGTCACCTCGAAATCGTAACCGTGCATGTGGATCGGATGGTTGGTCATGGTGAGGTTGCCGACGCGCACGCGCACCCGGTCGTCCTTGGAAACCACCAGCGGATCGATGCCCGGAAACACCCGGCTGTTCCATGACCACAGATTGAAGTCGGTCATGGTCATGATCTTCGGCACATAGGAACCGGGATCGATGTCGAAGGCATTGATGAGGAACACGAAATCGCGGTCCACCGGCATGAAGGCCGGGTCCTTCGGATGGATCACGAAGAAGCCCATCATGCCCATCGCCATCTGCACCATCTCGTCCGAATGCGGGTGGTACATGAAGGTGCCGGATTTCACGAGATCGAACTCGTAGACGAAGGTTTTGCCAACCGGGATATGCGGCTGCGACAACCCGCCCACACCATCCATGCCGGACGGCAGGATCATGCCGTGCCAGTGGATCGTCGTATGTTCCGGCAGCTTGTTGGTGACGAAAATACGCACCCGGTCGCCTTCGACGGCCTCGATGGTCGGACCGGGCGACTGGCCGTTATAGCCCCAGAGGCGAGCGGTCATGCCCTCCGCCATTTCGCGCTCCACCGGCTCGGCGACAAGGTGGAACTCTTTGACGCCGTTGTTCATCCGGAAGGGCAGGGTCCAGCCGTTGAGGGTGACGACGGGGTTGTAATCCGGGCCGGTGGTGGGCTTGACCGGGGCCTGGGTCGCAGCCGTTTCCATCACGGCCGCTTCCGGCAGGCCGGTGTTGGATGTTTTCGCCCAGGCCGCCGAGGAGACCATTGCGGCGCCGACACCCAGAAAGTTTCTTCTGTTAAACATGGTCGTTTCCTTTCTCAGTGTCCGCCACCGCCGCCGCCAGCGGCGGCAACCTCGGTCTCCGCGCCCGCCGCAGCACCCGTGCCGCCGCCGTAAATGGCGGGAGCGAGGCTGGCCTCGGCGAGCCAGAAGTCACGTTTCGCATTGATGGCGAGCAGGCTTGAATTGACCTTTTCCCGGCTGTCGGCCAGAAGCTCGAAGGTGTTGGTGATCATGCCGTTATAGGTCAGCAGCGACTGCTCCTCGATTTTGGTGCGCAGCGGCACCACGCTGTTGCGGTAATGCCTGGCGATGTCATAGTTCGAGCGATAGGCCTGATAGGCGGAGCGGGCTTCCGAGCGGACATTGACCGCTTTTTCCGCCAGCAGGTTCGCCGCGCGCATATAGGCAAGTTCGGATTCCCGCATGCGCGCCTGACCGGAATCGAAGATCGGAATGACGAATTCCAGCTCGGCATTGCCGGTGGTCTGCTTGTGGATTTCGCCGTCTTCCAGCTCGCGCTCGGTCTCGAAGCCGGAACGGATTTCGAGATCGGTCACGTATCGGGTGGCTTCCGTGAGCTTGAACGACCGGGCGGTCGCTTCCAGATCGAGCTTTGCCATCTGCAGATCCACGCGGCGCTGCAGCGCCTCGGCCTCGATCATGTCCCGTTTGGTAAGCGCTTTCGGAAGCGGGGGCAGGCGGTTGGGAATGGTGTATTCGATATCCGCTCCCCACAGTCCCATCAGCCGGGTCAGTTCCTCCTTGGCAAGACGGGCCTCAAGCCGCGCTCGGGCAATCTGGCCGGTCAACTCGGCGTAAAACACCTGTTCGCGGGCCTGGCCCTCCTTGTTGAGCGAACCCGCCTCGCCGAGTTTCACGGCAAGTTCGGAGGCGGCATCCGCCGCGGTCTGTGCCTGCGCCAGCTGGCCGACATTTTCCCATGCCGCCACCGCGGTAATCCAGGCGCGGCGGGTATCGGCCGCCAGTTGCAGCGTCTTCAGCGCGGCGCCTAACTGCGCTTTGCGGAAGCCGGTATCGGCGATCTCGACATTTTTCTTGAGGGTAGCCAGCGCCAGAATATTGGTGACTACGACACCCTCGATCGCCTGATAGGCCCTGAGCCCCGGGGTGCCGATCCCCGTCAGCCCGATGCCGACCCGCGGATTGACCAGCATGGTCGATTGCCATGCGGTGGCGGCGGATTCGCCGAGATCGGCATAGGCTGCCTGAAGGCCCTTGTTGTTCAGGAGCGCAACCTGCACCGCCGTCTCGACATCGAGACTTTTGCCGGCGGCCATCAGCGATTTGACGCGGGCCTGCGTCGCCTGCGCCTCGGCCCGGTTCTGCACCCAGACCGCCTGCTTGCCTGTCGCCTCGGATGTCCTGGCCGAAACATTGGCGAAACCGGCTTCACGCGACGCATATTGGGCGGCCGTGACACAGCCGCCGAGAAGAAACGGCAGGCAAAGGGTGGTCGCGATTTTCGCTCCGAGTTTGAAGGTAAGTATCGTCATGATGCGTCTCCTTTCGGAGCCTGCGCATCGTTCTGGTTACGCCAGGGCTTCGGGTCCACCGGCGCGCGGTGCGTGTAACCCGCGACCGGGGTCTGATAGCGGATGGGGGCCGCGCCGAGCGAAGGGTTTGCCGCGTCGTCATAGGAGGCGGCGTCGTTCATCATGGATGTGGCTGTGCAGCCGCCCAGAAGCAGGGGCGCCGCAACCACAATGTAAATTGGGTTCATGGGTATTTTCCGAATAGGAGATGCAACGGCGCGGCGGCGCTAAAGCCGCTCACGCACGGTCATTGCCCAAAGGCGGGCTTTGCCTGTTCAGATATTCGGGGGGCGGTGAAGGAGCGGGGTCTGGCCCAGCGCCTTGCTGTCGTCGAGGAAGGAACGGATGCTGTTGACGACGGGGCTGCCAATGGTGTCGTGGCTGATCAGAACCGCCATGCCGAGACAGAAATCGCCGCAGCATTGCGGCTTGACGGGCTTTTTTACGCCGCCGTCCTGTTCGGCCATATCGTTATGATCGTGACTGTCGGACATCATGGCTGAGGCGCCATGGTCCATCGTCGCGCCGTGATCCATCATGGCGGACTGGTCGTGCTGCATTCCACCGGCTTTGGCAGGATGCATTGCGGCATTGACGGTGGAAACACTATAGCCAGCCAGTGACAGTATCATCACCAGTCTAAACAACAGGGCCAGCAATTTCGATGCTCGCAACATCTCACGCATGTTGCGTAGAAAAGCTGTAGTCCTGTGATTTGTCAATGGATATCCCTCATAACCATCGACGAAAGCCGTTATGCCGCATTCACGCGGAGCGAGGCCGGCAAGCGGAATCGCAGGGTCTGCAGCCTGCCCGCACCTCACGCGAAGTCGATGAAGGCTTCATCGAGAATAAGGAGCTTGCGAGCCTGCATGCGGGCATATTCCTCGTAAAAACCCTGCGAAATCCAGAGCGCGGAGCGGCCGCGTCGTCCGCTCCAGCCGATGCCGCCGATCAGTTCGGCCGCCGCAAGCTTGCGGCCGATGTGGATACGCGACAGGGAAAGAGATGTCGCCAGCTGCGTCACGGTTTCCACATCGGTCAGGCGCCTGCCCTGTTCGGTCGGCCTTTCCCAGTCGATGCCGGCGATAAGGCGGTCCATCAGCAGTCCGCCGGCATCGAACCAGTTGAAGATGATGGAAAGCGGGCCGGGGCAGCGCACCTCCGGATGCGACAGAAACGCCTGCGATACGCGGGGGTGGATATGGGGAAGCAGGGCCTCCGACCGCTTGATGAAACGTGATGCCCTGAAGCCCTCATCCAGCAGATCCAGCGCCTGAAAATGCACGTCGTACCATTGCGCAAGCATCGCCAGCGCCGGGGCTGAAGGCACGATCCCTTTGCCGGGCCCATTGCCCGGCCCGTTGCTGGACCGGTCTGCCGGGCGTGTCATTCCGCGTTTCAGCGCCTCCTTGAAGAAGGCATAAGCGACACTATGGCTGGCGAGCCCATGCCGAAGCGCCAGATGGCCGAAATCTTCCCGCGTCAGCGCGGCTTCTCCCTCTCCTGTTTCAGGGGCGCCACATTTCTGAAAATAGAGCGCCAGAAGCGCGTGACACAGAAGCCGGCTCTGGCGTGTCGCAAAAAGCGCGGTCATCTCGGGCGAGCCTTCGTAAAGGGCGATGAAACTTCCCGCCAGCAGACGCAGCGCCGCCGCGAAGGGTTCTTTTTGCAGCATCGCCTCTATTTCGCCGGGCGCTGGCCTGCGGCAATCGGCTGTCGCGGTCGGCAACCGGGAAATCGCAAAATCGAAAAAATTGGTCATGGGCCGCGCTCCGGGATGGGATGATCCAATCGCCCTTACAGGAGCTGAAATGGCGCGTCTTCTCATTGCGCGCAGAGGTGAAATTTTAAGCCGGCGGCATATCCGCAGCGCGGGCGTCGCCGGGCGTCATGCCATAGGTGCCGACAAATACCCTGTAGAAAGTAGCGAGGCTGTCAAAGCCGCAGCCAAAAGCGATCTGCGTGACCGGCAAGGCGGGGAATGCCAGCAGCAACCGTTTCGCCTCCTCGATCCGCAAGGAGGAGAGCGTGCGGGAAAACGACAGTTCGGCACCCTCGAAAACCACATGCAATTGCCGAAGCGAAATGCCCAGTTCCCTTGCGACGGCGGCAGGGGTGAGGTTCTGCCGGGATTTCTTCCGTATCATGATGTCCTGTGCTGCATAACAGAGCCCGGTCCTGAGCGCGGCGCGAACCTCCGGCATGGCGGGCGAAAGCCGCCCGCGCGCCGTCATGGCAAGCCGGGCGATATGGGTGACATCGCGGGCGGGATCGATGAGCCTGCCGGGGTCGGCGTTCAGCGCATTGAAGAGGGCCCGGAAGGGCAGGGAGAAACTGTTGTTTTCCGCATAACGCGTCGCAAACAGGTCATCGGTGGCCTGACCGAGCATGACCTCGTAATCCACGGGGATCTTCAGCATCCTGTAGTGAAAATCCGCCTCGTTTCCCGGTATCGCATCATAGGGCAAGTCGGAATAGTTGATGGTGATATCGCCACCGCCAACCGCGTGAACCTGATTTTTACCGGCATGCAGAAAGCCGGAGCCCCTGACCTGCAGGCCAATGCAGAGGCTGTCGCCGGCAATCCGGGCAATATCGGCTTCGGTGCGGTTCACCCGGTAAGAGGAAGCACGCATCTCGGTCACCACGGCGCCGGCGACGGCGCGCGCCTGAAACGAACCCCTGAAGCTGTGGCGAAGGTCCCGCGCAAGCTCGATTGTCACGCCAAACAGGCTTTTGCCGCGCACTTCGCGCCATTGGTCGAAGCGGTGTTCGGGCAGAAAATCGTCGGTTGCGAAGCGGACTATGGTGTTCGTGGCTTGATCCTCCCCGACGATCCCGGCGGCCTATTTTTCCGTTGCGCGAAATCGAAGATGAACGAGCGGATAGGGTCGCCCCTGTCCGTCGAGATCGGAGCGTCCCGTCGGTTCGAATCCCAGCCGGCGGTAAAAACCAATGGCCCCGGCGTTCTGTTCGTTGACGTCCGTGGTTAGTGCGGGGTGGAGCGCAAGCGCCCGCTGAACCAGAACCTTGCCGATGCCCTGACCATGATGGTCCGGATCGATGAAAAGCGCCTCCATGTGCCCTTCATGCAGAAACATGAAACCGAGGGGGCGGTCAGAAACATCGACCGCCAGCGTGAGCGGCGCCTGCGGCAGAAAGGCTTCGACTTCCTCCCCGATCGCGACGCGATCCGCCGGCAGAAGGAACCCGTGGGTGGCGTCGACTGCTTTGCTCCATATCTCGAGGATGCGGGAAGCGTCGTGGCTCTCGGAGGGACGAAGTGTGATCATGCCTCACCCTTAGCAAGTGCGGACTTTTCACGCCATGGGCCGACCCGATCTTTTCCGAGAGCGCGTGCGTATTCAATGAATTTCAGCGTTAAAGCCGGCGATTCCGATCCTCGCATATGTCGCCATCTCTCCTGCCGAAAATTTTTCTCGAAAAAAGTGCTTGCAAAAAGCGGCCGTAAAAAAATAGATAAAAAGAACTTCTATCTATTTATTTTGAGGGAAAGATCGACAGATGGACCAGATAGTCACGCAAATCGACAGAAATCCAGCTCCGATTGCGGGTTTCGGCAATGACTTGTCGCTTGAAGAAGCCAAAATTATCTATAATTTACCTTTTAACGATCTTCTGTTCCGCGCTCAACAGGTGCATCGCTGTCATTTCGATCCCAATGCCATCCAGATGAGCCGGCTCTTATCCATCAAGACAGGCGGCTGCCCGGAGGATTGCAGCTATTGCAGCCAGTCCGCCCGCAACCCCACCGGCCTTAAGGCCTCCAAACTCATGGAAGTGGAGCGGGTGCTGGCTGAGGCGCGCAAGGCGAAGGAAGGCGGCGCGACGCGTTATTGCATGGGTGCCGCCTGGCGCAATCCCAAGGAGCGCGACATGGAGGCCGTGGTGGCCATGGTCGAGGGCGTGAAGGCGCTCGGCATGGAAACCTGCATGACGCTCGGCATGCTGACGCCGGAGCAATCCGAGCGGCTGGCCGATGCCGGTCTCGACTACTACAACCACAACGTCGACACTTCCGAGCGGTTCTATTCGCAGATCATCACCACCCGCACCTTCGAGGACCGGCTGGAAACGCTTGCCAATGTCCGTGATGCCGGCATCAAGGTTTGCGCGGGCGGCATTCTTGGTATGGGGGAAACGGTGGAAGACCGGATCTCGATGCTGGTGACGCTTGCCAACCTGCCGGTGCCGCCGGAAAGCGTGCCGATCAACATGCTGATCCCGATCCCCGGCTCGAAGCTGGCCAAGGCCGATCCCGTCGATCCGATCGATTTCGTCCGTACCATCGCGCTGGCGCGCATCCTCATGCCGCGTTCGCATGTGCGGCTTTCGGCCGGGCGCACGGAGATGAGCGATGAGACGCAGGCGCTCTGTTTCCTGGCCGGCGCCAACTCCATCTTCATCGGCGAAACCCTGCTGACGGCGGATAATCCGGGTGAGGACCACGACACGGCGCTTTTCCGCCGTCTTGGCCTGAAGCCGATGGAACTGCAGTCCACGGAATTGCAGTCTGGGGAGGCGGGAGGGTGCCGGTGACCCTCGCGGCCCTCTCTCCCTATGAGGCGAAGCTTGCAGGCCTGGAGCGCAAATCGCGGCTGCGCGCGCTCGCTCCTCAACAGGGGATCGATTTCACCTCCAATGACTATCTTGGCCTTGCCGATTCACCCCGGCTGAAGGCGGCATTTGCCGACGCCATCGGAAGGGGCGTGCCGGTGGGGGCCGGCGGCTCGCGGCTGCTGCGTGGCAACCACCGCGAACATGAGGCGCTGGAAGCGGAAGCAGCGGCATTTTTCCGAGCGGAAAAAGCGATCTATTTCGGCAGCGGTTTTGCCGCCAATGTCGCGCTGTTCTCCACATTGCCGCTGCGGGAAGACCTCGTTCTTCACGACGCCCTGATCCATGCCAGCGTCCATGACGGTATTGCGGCCGGCAAGGCGAAGGCGATTGCCGTGCCGCATAATCAGATCGAGGCATTCGAACGGGAAATTATCCGCTGGCGGCAGGAGGGTGGCCGGGGCCGACCGTGGATCGCCATCGAAAGCCTTTATTCCATGGATGGCGACCGAGCGCCCCTTTCGGCCCTGGCTGATCTTGCCGGGCAACACGGAGGCTTCCTTGTCGTCGATGAGGCCCATGCCACCGGTGTTTTCGGCCCCGGCGGGCGTGGCCTTGCCGCGGAGCTGGAAGGCAGGGGCAATGTGGTGGCATTGCACACCTGCGGCAAGGCGCTCGGTCTTTCCGGCGCGCTTTTGAGCCTGCCGGCGGTGCTTGCCGATTACCTCGTTAACCGCGCCCGCGGTTTCATCTATTCGACTGCGCCTTCGCCGCTGATGGCGGCGGCGGTGCGGGAAGCCCTGCGCATCGTCGCCGGTGAACCATGGCGACGCCTGCGGCTGGCGGAGCTGGTAAATTTTGCCGGCGAAGAGCTTCGCGCCCGGCTCGGCGTCGCGCCCAGCGGCTCCCAGATATTACCAGTGATGATCGGTGACAATGCCCGTTCGCTTCGTATCGCTGCACATCTGCGGGAGGGCGGTTTCGATGTACGCGCGATCCGCCCGCCGACGGTGCCGGAGGGCACGGCGCGCCTGCGTATCGCCATCACGCTCAATGTGGATGAGAGCCAGATCGCCGATATGATCGGGCTGCTTGTCCTTTCGCTGGGGGAGGAGCGCAGATGAGCCCTCGTTTCGTCATCTCCGGCACCGATACGGGCATCGGCAAGACGGTTTTTTCCGCAGCGCTGACCCATGCCCTGCAGGCTTGTTACTGGAAACCCGTGCAATCCGGGCTTGAGGAAGAAACAGACAGTGAGACGGTGGAGCGGCTGGGTGGCGTGCCGCGCGGGCGCATCCTACCGGAGGCCTATCGCCTGAAAATGCCGGCTTCGCCGCATCTGTCGGCCCGCCTCGAAAATGTAACGATCGACCCCACGCTGCTGCTGCCGCCGCAAACGGATGGACCGCTGGTGATCGAGGGCGCGGGTGGGCTTCTGGTGCCGCTGACGGACACGGTGCTCTTCGCCGATATCTTCGCCCGCTGGCAAATTCCGCTTGTGCTGTGCGCAAGAACGTCGCTTGGCACCATCAACCACACGCTGCTCTCGCTCGAGGCGTTGCGGCACCGCGCCATTCCCGTGCAGGGCGTGGTCTTCATCGGCGATGAGAACCGGGAAAATGAGCGCGTCATCGCCAATATCGGCGCCATTCGCCTGCTCGGCCGTCTGCCGCGCCTGCCGGAGATGACATCAGAGGCGCTGCATCGGGCATTTGCCCGACACTTCAATCTCGCTGATTTTCTGGAGGCGCCGGCATGAGCCGTTCCCCTGTCTGGCATCCCTTCACCCAGCATGGGCTGGAACCGCCGATGAAACGCGTCGTATCAGCGGAAGGCGCATTTCTCGTCGATGAGGACGGCGATCGCCTGTTCGACGCCATTTCCTCCTGGTGGGTCATCACCCACGGGCACCGGCATCCGGCGATCATGGCGGCCATCCGCGCCGCGACAGAGGCCTTCGATCAAGTCATTTTCGCCGAGTTCTCCCATGAACCTGCCGAAACGCTGGCGCGCGGGCTGATCGAGCTTGCGCCAGCTGGGCTAAGCCATGTGTTTTATTCCGATAGCGGCTCGACGGCGGTTGAGGTGGCGCTGAAAATGGCGCTGGGATATTTCCACAATCGCGGAGAAAAGCGCGACCGTATCGTGGTGATGGAGCACGGCTATCACGGCGACACTATCGGCACCATGTCGACCGGTGAGCGCGGTGCCTTCAATGCCGCTTACGAACCGCTGCTCTTCGGCGTTGGCCGGCTGGCTTTTCCGGAAGCGGGCGGTGAACAGCACACGCTGGACATGTTCGAAGACTTCTGCCGTTCAGGCCGCATCGCCGCCCTGTTGGTCGAGCCGCTGGTGCTCGGGGCGGGCGGCATGAGGATTTACGGCGCGGATGTTCTGGCCGGGCTGAAACAGATCGCCGAACGCCATGGCTGCCTCTTTATTGCAGACGAGGTGATGACGGGCTGGGGCAGAACCGGAACCATGTTCGCCTGCGAACAGGCCGGCATTTCACCGGATATTCTCTGCATCTCCAAGGGCCTGACCGGCGGCTCCCTGCCGCTGGCGGCAACGCTGTGCAGTGCGGAGATTTTCGACGCGCATTTTTCGACGGATCGTCGCAAGACCTTTTTCCATTCCAGTTCCTATACGGCCAATCCGATTGCCTGCGCCGCGGCCGTCGCCAATCTTCAGGTCTGGCGGGATGAGCCCGTGCTTCAACGCATCGGGCAATTGGAACAGGTGCTGCGTGACAATCTCCGGCGGTTTGCGGATGACCGGCGTTTCACCGGCATCCGGCAGATGGGAACCATCGCGGCCCTCGATCTCGTGGTGCCCGCCGGCGGGTATCTCGCCGAGGCGGGGCCGCGCATGCGGCAATCGTTCCGCGAGCGCGGGTTCGTCATCCGCCCGCTCGGCAATGTGCTTTACCTGATGCCGCCCTATTGTTCGACGGCGGAAGATCTGGCCAGCGCCTTTGACGCCATTGATGACGTGGCCGGGATCGTCACCGAAACCGCTTCGCTAAAATCGCGCGCGCTCGGCATCGCGTGAAAACGGGGTGCGGCATGTTCAACCTGTTCCAGAACCGTCTCCGAAAGTCCTGACAATGCAGACCCGTTCTTCCCGCATGGCCGGTTTTGGTCATGCCGTTCCGTCACGATGCGTCGACAATGCCGAGATAGAGACCAGTCTCGGGCTGGAAGCCGGCTGGATCGAGCGGCGAACCGGCATCCGCACGCGTTATTGGGCGCAAGAGGGCGACACTCTGAGCGGCCTTGCCGCGAGCGCCGGCCGCATGGCGCTGGAAGACGCCGAAATCGGCTCCGACGACATTGCTCTGACGCTGCTTGCGACTTCCACGCCGGATCACCTCTTGCCGCCCTCGGCGCCGCTGCTCGCCCACAGGCTGGGCCTTGCCCGATCCGGCGCGATCGATCTCGCCGGGGCCTGTTCTGGCTTTCTTTATGCGCTTACCCTTGCGGATGGCTTTGTCCGCACCCACGGCCGCGCCGTCCTCATCGTTGCCGCCAATATATTGAGCCGCCGTATCAATCCGGCGGAAAGGGCAAGCGCGGTCCTGTTCGCCGATGCCGCCGGCGCCGTCGTCCTCAAGCCCTGCCGCGAGGCGCAGCGTGGGCTTTTGTCAGCCGATCTCGTTGCGGATGGCGACGGTTACGATCTGATCCAGATAGCGGCGGGAGGCAGCAGCCAGCCATTCTCTGCCGATACATCGACTAAGGAGGTGCTGATGACGATGCGTGACGGCCGCGAAGTATTCTCCCGTGCCGTGGCGCTGATGACCGCGACCTCGCAGCGGGTGCTGCATCAAGCCGGAATGACAGCAACCGATATCGACCGTTTCGTGCCCCATCAGGCCAATGCCCGCATGTTCGACGCCGTCTGTGGCAATCTCGGCATTGACAGGCAAAAGACGGTTCGCACCATAGAAAGCTTCGGCAATTCCTCCGCCGCCACCATTCCGCTTTCGCTCTCCGTCACCAATGCCGAAAGGCCTTTCGGGGAAGGCGAAACACTGCTTTTGACGGCCGCCGGTGCAGGTATGACGGGTGGAGCGGTGGTTTATCGCGGGTGAACGATGCTGGGCACGGGACGTCGCGATGCCATGCGATATCCAAAACTCAAGAAGCTGATTTTATTTGGAGAAATTTGGCTGGGGAACCTGGATTCGAACCAAGATCGACGGAGTCAGAGTCCGCTGTTCTACCATTGAACTATTCCCCAAAAGCTTTAAAGCGCGTGGCGCGTTCGCTTTGGTGGGTCGTCATATAGATGATTTATTCCGGGGCGCAAGTCGAAAAAATCGAAAAATGCGTTTTATCCCTGTTTTGCGTTTTGCTCCCCGGTTCAGAGCCGTGCCCGGGTGGAGCGTGGGGTGGAGAGCAAAAGGCTGGTCTCGCTGCCGGTGATGCCGGGCACCAGGCGGATGCGGCGCAGTACCGCGTCGAAATCGCTGAGCGTGGCGGCGTTGAGTTCCACGATCAGGTCCCAGCGGCCGTTGGTGCTGTGGATTTCAGAGATTTCCGGAAAACCGCCAAGGGTGCGGATGACGCGGTCCGTCACATGGCCTTCAATCTCGATCATCATGATGCCGCGGATCGCGGCCTCCACCGCATCGGCGCGCAAAATGACGGTATAACCGATGATGGTGCCGTCATTCTCCATTCTTTCGATGCGTGAGCGCACCGTCGCACGCGAGGTTTCCGTCTCAATTGCGAGATCGGAAATGCTGCGCCTGCCATTGTGTCGCAAAAGGGTGATGAGCCGCTCGTCGAGATTGTCCATGATGACCAATTCGGTAAATCAATTTTACCAGATCGATAGCTTATTTCGATAATATTGCCAATATTTCATGTTCATTTCGCCAGATCACTGTGGTGAACTGGTCTTGTTGGCAGGAAAGCGAGGATGGGAATGGAAATCAGGTTGATCGGTGCGCCGCTGCAGATCGGGGCCGGGCAATTGGGATGCGAGATGGGGCCGAGCGCCTATCGCGTCGCGGGGCTTGCTCGTGCCCTTGAAGAACTGGGGCATCGCGTTGTCGATACCGGCAATGTGACGCCGGCGACCTTCCGCGAATTTAATCATCCCAATCCCGCCGTGCATCATCTGTCTGAAACCGTGGCCTGGACCGAGGCGCTGACGGAGGCTGCCTATCGTGAAAGCGCGGATGCCGTGCCGATCTTTCTCGGAGGCGACCATGCGATTTCCGCGGGGACAGTCGCCGGCATGGCGCGCCGGGTGGCAGAGACCGGCCGGCCGTTTTTCGTGCTCTGGCTCGATGCACATACCGATTATCATACGCTTGAGACGACGCGCAGCGGCAATCTGCACGGCACGCCGGTCGCCTATTTCAGTGGGCGAGAGGGATTTGCCGGGTATTTCCCGCCGCTTTCCCATGCGGTTCCGGAAGACAATATCGGCATGATCGGCATCCGCAGCGTGGATCCGGCCGAAAGGGCCGCACTGGAAAAGAGCGGCATCACCGTGCACGACATGCGCTCGATCGACGAGCATGGCGTCGCCGTTCTGCTGCGGGCGTTTCTGGCACGGGTTCAGGCGGCAAACGGGCTTTTGCATGTCAGTCTCGATGTCGATTTTCTCGAGCCGTCCATCGCGCCGGCCGTCGGCACCACGGTTCCGGGCGGTGCGACGTTCCGCGAGGCGCATCTGGTCATGGAAATGCTGCATGATAGCGGGCTGGTCTGCAGTCTCGATCTGGTGGAGCTTAACCCGTTTCTCGACGAGCGCGGCAGAACCGCGACGCTGATGGTGGATCTCGCCACCAGCCTGATGGGCAAGCGGGTCATGGACCGCCCGACACGGGCCGGCTGAAAGGAATGATGCGATGAACGTGATACCGAACCTCAATATCGTGCCCTTCGTCAGCGTCGATCACATGATGAAACTCGTGCTGCGCGTCGGCATCGATACGTTCCTGCGCGAGCTTGCCGAGGCGGTGGAAGAGGATTTCCGCCGCTGGGAAAGCTTCGACAAGACGCCGCGCATCGCCTCGCATTCGAAGGAAGGCGTCATTGAACTGATGCCGACCAGCGATGGCACGCTTTACGGCTTCAAATATGTCAACGGCCATCCGAAGAACATGAAGGAAGGCCGCCAGACGGTAACGGCTTTCGGCGTGCTTTCCGATGTCGGTAACGGTTATCCGCTGCTTCTGACCGAGATGACCATCCTGACGGCGCTGCGCACCGCCGCCACCTCCGCCGTCGCCGCAAAATTTCTCGCCCGCAAGAATTCCCGCTGCATGGCCATCATCGGCAATGGCGCCCAGAGCGAATTCCAGGCGCGCGCCTTCAAGGCGATTCTTGGCATAGACACGCTGCGGCTATTCGATATCGACCCGTCCGCCAGCGAAAAATGCGCCCGCAATCTCGCCGGGCAGGGTTTTGCCATCAAGATCTGTGAAAGCGCACAGGAAGCGGTCGAAGGGGCGGATATCATCACCACCGTCACCGCCGACAAGCAATATGCGACGATACTGACCGACAACATGGTCGGGCCCGGCATTCACATCAACGCCGTTGGCGGCGATTGCCCCGGCAAGACGGAGTTGCATCGGGACATCCTGTTGCGGTCGGATATTTTCGTCGAATATCCGCCGCAGACGCGCATTGAAGGTGAAATCCAGCAATTGCCGGCGGATTATCCCGTCACCGAGCTTTGGCAGGTCATAACCGGTGAAAAGCAGGGGCGGGCGAGCGACCGGCAGATCACACTGTTCGACAGCGTCGGCTTCGCGACGGAAGATTTTTCGGCGCTGCGTTACGTGCGCTCGAAGCTGCCATCCACCGGGCTTTATACGGAGCTCGATCTGCTGGCTGATCCGGATGAGCCGCGTGACTTGTTCGGGATGCTGCTGCGGTGTGAGGCGGCTCTCGTCTAGGGTTTTCTGCCTATTTCGTCTCCCGGCGGCTCTTGCGGGCAACCACATGTTCGCGCCAGATGGTGAAGAGGCCGGCGGCAATGACGATCGCTGCACCGATGACCATGTTGGACGTCACCACTTCGCCATAGACGGTGACGCCGATGATGGAGACGAGCACCAGCTGATAATAGGAAAAGGGCTGCACGGAGGCTGCATCCGCCAGTTCGAACGCCTTTATCAGGCAATAATGGCCGCTCATGCCGGTAATGCACAGCGCCAGCATCCAGCCCCAATCCTGCGGCTCGATGCTGACCCAATAAAACGGACCGACCAGCGTCAGGGCCGCCGCACCGGCCACGCCGGTGTAGAAGAAGCTTGTCATCGCCGAATCGCTTTTGCTGCCGAGGCGGGTCAGGACGCTGTAGAGCGCCAGCATGAAGGTGGCCACGAAGGTGATCATCAGCCGGTTGTCGAAACCGTCGCCCTCCGGCTTGAGGATGACGAGAACGCCGATGAAGCCGACAAAAATGGCGCTCCAGCGCCGCCAGCCCACATGTTCTCCCAGCAAAGGCATGGACAGCGCCGCAACGATCAGCGGTGCGGAGGCAAGGATGGAATGGCTGTGCGCCAGCCCGACGACGGCGAAGGAGAAGATCGAAATGACGATCTGTACGGCGAGAAGCACGCCGCGGCCGATCTGCAGCCAGGGACGGTTGGCCATGACGGCGCCCCGAATGCCGCCCGCCGACCTTGCGGCCATCAAAAGAACGAAGACGGCAAAGGCCCAGTATCGCAGCATGGCGATAAAAACCGGCGGATAGGCGCTGCCCAGATGTTTCGATATGCCATCCTGCGCCGCAAAGATCGTGAAAGCGACAAGCGCATAAAGAAAGCCGGTCCTGGGTGATGGCATGAAAAAACCGCTATCCGACTGCCGCCGGCAAAAGAGTATTCGGGGTGAATGAGGTGGGTAACAGCCATATGTTACGGCCGTACCTTGTCAGACAACCTTATTTTCCGAATAGCTGCCATGCAAGTGTGGAAGCTGCGTTTTAAAGGGGCGATTGCTGGAGCATGCTTTTGCTGCATTCTCTCCTCATCCCTGTGCCTGTCACAGGGATTCAGCCAGCCCAAGTCATTGGGCTGAAAGGAGTTTTTTCTCGCAGCGCAGACGCGCGTCGGCTGGATTCCTGTGACGAGCACAGGAATGAGGGCGGTGGGCACGCCGCTCCGCAGGTCGGCGTAGAGCTAGTATGATGTGAGCCTGCTGCCGAGGGCTTTGGGACAGGCAGGGCTGTCCGCCGTCAACAATTGCGCGGCGGACAGAAGGTTCAGCAAGACGCTCAGCGTCCCGGTTGTGGCTTCAGCCGAGCTTCACGGCCGTCTTCGAGGTCGCGGATTTCAGCGCGGCGTCGGCCAGTTTCAGCGCGATCAGACCGTCCTTGATGGAAGGCGACGGCGCGGCATTGTTTTCGATGCTGTCGATAAAGGCGGTGATTTCCGCGGCATAGGCGGCCGTATAACGCGTCATGAAGAAATCATGCAGCGGCGGGCGGGTGTAGCCGTCCGCATTGGCGATCTCGATGGAAACAGGACGCTGGTTTTCGGCCGCGGCCGAACCGAGCGAACCGTGCACTTCGATGCGCTGGTCGTAACCATAGGTCGCGCGGCGGGAATTCGAAATGATCGCCTGTCTGCCGCTTTTTGTCGTCAGGATGATGCTGGCGCTGTCGAAATCACCCAGCGCGCCGATCTCCGGATTGACGAGGACGGAACCGGTGGCAAACACGCTTTCCACTTCCTCGCCGAGCAGGAAACGGGCCATATCGAAATCATGAATGGTCATGTCGCGGAAAATGCCGCCGGAGACCTTGATATATTCGGCCGGCGGCGGGCCGGGGTCGCGGCTGGTGATGGTCACCATTTCCACCTTGCCGATGCGGCCATCGTCGATTGCCTTGTGAACGGCCTGGAAATGCGGGTCGAAACGGCGGTTGAAACCGAGCATCACCTTCGCTCCGGTTTCCTCGACCACCTTGGCGCAGGCTTCCGCGCGGGCGACATCGAGATCGACGGGCTTTTCGCAGAAGATCGCCTTGCCAGCGCGGGCGAAACGCTCGATCAGGTCGGCATGTTTGTTGGTCGGGGTGCAGATGATAACGGCATCGATCGTCTCGTCGGCCAGAACCTCATCGATCGTGCTGACCTTGCACTGCGCCTCGCGGGCGATTGCTTCCGCAGCACCGGCCATGGCGTCCACAACGGCCACCAGCTGCGCACGGCTGTCGGTGGTGATCGCCTTGGCGTGGACCTTGCCGATCCGTCCAGCGCCGAGCAGTGCCAATTTCGTAACCATCTTTCCTCCGGTTTCTCACACCCGTCCCTCACTCCCGGAAAGACAGAATATGAATGCAAGCAATGTTTCGATATGGAATATATGTTCCATTTTGCTAGATCGACATTGCAGACGTGTCAAGCGTTTTGACGATGATCCAGACGGCCGAAATCGCTCTTCGGGAAGGTCATGCGGCGCGGATGGCCGGTGTCGTTAAAAGCCCTTCGCGATAATCAATCAGCCGAAGCTGTCAGGGCCGCATTGTGGGGCAGGGCATATACTTCGACCGGGGTTTCGAGGCCGCGCAGCAGCCATGGACCGAGATTTTCCAGCTTTCCCTGATATCCGGCCATGCGCACGAATTCCTCGGAGAAAAGCACATTGCGTCCGGTCTCCTTGGTCAGCGTTTCCAGCCGCGAGGCGATATTGACGGCGGGGCCGATGACGGTGAAATCGAGGCGGGTTTTCGAGCCGATATTGCCATACATGACATCGCCGACATGCACGCCGATGCCATAACCCAGGGGATCGTGGCCCTTGCGGCAATTGATTTCATTCAGCGCGACGAGGCTCTTCTGGGCGCTGGCGATGGCTTTCAGCAGGTTTTCGCAGGCCTGCGGGTCGCTGAGCGGGAAAATCGCCAGCAGCCCGTCGCCCATGAATTTCAGGATTTCGCCGCCGAATTCCTCAATGGGATCGCACATGGCGTCGAAATAACCGTTGAGAAGCTCGATGACATCGTCACGCGGCCAAAGGTCGGAAATATGGGTGAAATTGCGCAGGTCGCAGATCAGGATCGCCGCACCCACCGTCATGCCGCTGCCGCGCGTGGTGGCGCCATTGAGGATTTTTTCGCCCGCATGCGGCCCCACATAGGTCTCCAGAAGGGTGCGCGTCATGCGGTTCTTCAGGCGTATTTCGCTGACGAGCGCCAGCGCCGGAAGCAGGTTTTTCAAGGCGAGGATTTCGCTGTCGGAAAAACCGCCGGGCCGGTCGCTGGAGAAGCTGGCGACATGGCGCTTGCCGAAGGTGTGCTCGATCGGCCAGGCGCAATAATCCGTCAGCCCCTCGGCCCGCAGGTCTTCGTAGATCGTATAGCCGGGCTCATCGATGTCCTCTCCGTTCAGCCGGTGGCGGACTTCGGTGGCGCCCTGATGAATGTCGTTGATAGGGCTGTTCAGATATTCGGGCGTATTTTCAGACCCATAGCCATAGGTGGCGATCTCGGCGGAGGACAGGCCGGCTTTCCACAGAATGCGCGCGCCAAGCCATTGCGGATGGCGAATGCGGAAAGCGAGCACGCCCCGCGCCACGGAAATTCCGCTCGCCCGCAGCCTGTTGCAGAGCTCGACGAATATTTCGTCGATAAAGCGTTCGTCCTTGGTGCCGGTGATCAACCAGTCGAGAATTTCCGTCTTTTCCGCTGGCCACAATTCATCCAATGCTGAAGAAACCCGTTCTTCGGTGTCGAGACTTAGTGTCATGGCAGGATTCCGGAGGTTGTTGCTGCTCTCGCACAAGCGGGGCGCATGCCGCACTCGGCCAACATGGTCGCTCGTGAACCCCATGTGGTGCCGGATAACGAAAATGTTAAGAGAGGGGCGCGGAAAATGTTCCGGAAGGCACTGGCGGCATCGGGCCACGCGCGCCGCCCGGATGTTCCCGGGAACATCGTCCCCGGCGGCGCTGAGATTTTTGATGATCGCTAAGGCGGATCAGATAACGGTTTCGACAGGAATATGAAGAGCTGCGGCAACGCGTCTGATGCGCAGCGGATCGCTGTCCGTGCCGTCTTCGAGCGCGCGTATTTCGCTGGTCGTCAGGCCGCAGGTCACGGCAAGCTGTTCGACCGTATATCCGGCGAGATTGCGCGCGGTCAGAACCTTTTTGGCAAAAGGAGCATCTGTTTCGTGATCGGAATCGGGTTGTGAGATTGAAATTGTCATTATTGCATCTCCCTCAGAATGGACACTTAAATGCGGGCGGCAAAGAAAAGTTGCCGGGGCCGAATGCGACCGCGTTGCCGGAGAAGAAAATCGGTGCTGCAACGCAGCGAGGAACATAGCGGCTTCATCGACCTACGCAATAGTTAAATTTTGTTAAGATTCGTGATCGCTGCATCCGTGCGGCACGTCTTTGCCGGAAAAAGGCCGAGATACCGCCGTTTTTCGTGGCTCTTGCGAGGGGCGGGAGCGGCTTTCGCTACAGCATGCCCCAGGCGCGAAACCGGCCGCGACCGGTCACTTCCCGCAGTTCCAGCTGGTTGGCGAGCCCGATCGCACCCTGCGGCGTGGTGCCGAGTTCCTTGACGATCATCGCTGCGGAAACCACCGGTCGGGAGACGACAAGTTCCACGAGTTCCGGCAGGCGCGAGGAGGAACGCCGGCCTGCCAGCTTGCGCATCATGCGTTCACGCGCATGGGCCAGCCGGTCATGTTCCTTCATGCCGGCCTGCGCCGCTTCGTAAAAGCTGTCGAGAAGTGCGAGAACCCGCTGTGTCTGGTTTCGGGCGTGGCGACGCTCCCGCGGGACCGCGCGGAGACCGGCGCTGAGGGCCGGCAGGTGATCGGGCGTGACGGCGCCGTCGCGCAGAAAGGCGGAGGCCAGAAGCCGGCCGAGCCAGGGGCTGCGTTGCAGCACCTCGATCATGTTCCAGGCGTCGAGAAGGATGGCGGTGCGAAGAATCGCCGGCAGTTCCTCCGTTCGCGCATGGACGTTCCACCATTCTTTCAGCCGCTCATCCTCGTCCCAGTCGGGTTCGTTGATGATCGCATGGCTTTCCTCCCTGTGCATTGGCGGAAGCGCGTTGCCGGTGGTGATCGCGTCGAGCGTTGCCGCGCTTCGCGCCAGAAGCGCATCGAGCTCGGAAAAAGCGCCATCCAGCGATGTTTCTTCCTCCTCCGCGTCGATGTCTTCATCGCGGGAGTGATCGAGCGTTTGTCTGGGAGGCGCCGGCTCTTCGGCAAGTGCCGCCCTGCCGCGTAGCCTTGAAAGGCCCGGCGCGGTAAAGGCCCAGCCGGGGGCATTGGAAAAGATCAGCCGTCTCGAGCGGAGAATCCGGTGCGCCGCCGTCATTTCATGGGTTGGCGCGCGCACATCCATATGCGCGTCATGCAGCACCAGATCTTCCAGGTGAACGAGTTCGCCATCCACCCACATGGAGGAAATCGCATCGGTGAAATCCTGTCTTTCGATGAAGCCGTGTTTCATCGGTGACCGGTCGATCCGCTCGTCCAGCCGCGCCAGCGCCTCGCCGGCACGGGCGGCGGCAATGAGAAGCTTTTCGATCTGAACGTCCGATATATCGTAAATCATTGATATTTTTTAGTTTGAGCGCGGGCGGCTTACAAGGCGGATCACAGGTGAGCGGGTTTGGCTGGTTTTTCGGCAATATTGCGATGCGGTATAAACTTGCGCACTGCAACATGACGGGTATATACCCCCACCGAGAGCGACAAATTATCACACCTTCCGTTCGCCCTTCCATCTCCAGACGAAGATGAATTGGAGTTTACCCGTGAATATTATGGCAAATGGTCCCGCCACCGCGCCGGACCAGAAAACCCGTTTGAAATCCATTATCGGCGGATCGGCGGGCAACCTCGTCGAATGGTACGACTGGTACGTTTATTCGGCCTTCACCCTTTATTTCGCGCCGGTGTTTTTCCCTTCCGGAAACCAGACCGCCGAGCTTCTGAGTGCAGCCGCCGTTTTCGCCGTCGGATTTCTGATGCGGCCCATCGGGGCCTGGTTCATGGGCACCTATGCCGACCGCAAGGGCCGCAAGGCCGGTCTCACCTTGTCCGTCACGCTGATGTGTCTCGGTTCGCTGCTGATCGCGATTACGCCCGGCCATGAGGCGATCGGCATTGCCGCGCCGGCCATTCTGGTTTTCGCAAGGCTTCTGCAGGGCATCAGCGTCGGCGGTGAATATGGCGCCAGCGCCACCTATCTCAGCGAAATGGCCGGCAAGAACCGCCGCGGTTTCTTCTCCAGCTTCCAGTATGTGACGCTTATTTCCGGTCAGCTTCTGGCGTTGGCGGTGCTTCTGGTGCTGCAGCGGGTTCTGACGCCGGAACAGCTCGGCTCCTGGGGCTGGCGCATTCCCTTCTTCATTGGCGGCCTTCTGGCGATTGCGGTGTTTTATATCCGCCGCGGCCTTGTCGAGACGCAGTCCTTCGAAAATGCCAAGACCGGCGCTGCCGACAAGCCGAAGTCCAGCGGATGGGCGCTGTTCAAGCACTATCCAAGGGAAGCGCTGATGGTCATGGCGCTCACCTCCGGCGGCACGCTCGCCTTTTATGCCTATACGACCTATCTGCAGAAATTCCTCGTCAACACCTCCGGCTTCAGCAAGGAAAGCGCCACGGAAATCACCACGGCAGCGCTCTTCGTCTTCATGCTGTGCCAGCCGATTGCCGGCGCGCTGTCCGACAGGATCGGCCGCAAGCCGCTGATGGTCGGCTTCGGTATTCTCGGAACGCTGTTCACCTATGCGATCTTCAGCACGCTTTCGACGACGACCGATCCCATCATGGCTTTCGCCCTCGTGCTGGTCGGCCTGTTGATCGTTACCGGCTATACCTCTATCAATGCGGTGGTGAAGGCGGAAATGTTCCCCGCCCATATTCGCGCGCTCGGTGTGGCTCTGCCCTATGCGCTGGCGAACACCATATTCGGCGGAACGGCGGAATTCGTGGCCCTGAAATTCAAGCAGATCGGCCACGAAAACTGGTTCTTCTGGTATGTGACGATCATGATCGCCCTGTCGCTGGTGGTTTATGTGAAGATGCGCGATACGCGGGCTCACAGCCATATCCACGAGGATTGAGCGACCACCATCCAGACCGGAAAAAGCCCCGTCCTTCCGATGGGGCTTTTTCTTTTTGGCATTCAGGCGGTTTCGGCGGGAAGGACGATGCGGGCCTCAAAACCGTCCTGCCGGCCCGGCGCCGGAGAGGAAAGCACCAGCTCTCCGCCGGCCTGCTCCACCAGGCTCTTGACGATGGCAAGGCCAAGCCCGGTTCCGTCCGCCGTGGTCTGGCCCCTGGTAAAACGCGTCGTCAGCTTGGGTAGGAGCGCCGCGTCGATCGTCGCCCCGGAATTGACGATGCGGATCGTGCCGTCCGCTTCGGCGACGACCTGCACCGGGCTTTCCGCCGGGCTGTGGATCAGCGCGTTTTCGAGGAGGTTACGGACGATGATACCGAAGGCATCCGCGCCGATCCTGCAGGACAGGCCGCCTTCACAGCGATTGGTGAAGCGGATGCGAGATGAACCGATGGCCGTTCTCATCATGTCGTCGATAATGAGTTCGAGAACGGGGATGAGATCGTTTGCCGTGTCGGTGACCCCGATCCTCGCCTCCGCGCGCGACATCTGAAGCAGTTTTTCGGCCAGGTGGGCGAGATGCTGCAGGGATTTTTCGATGTTTTCCACGCGCGGTGCAAGCTCCGGCGGAATGTCGGCATGCAGCCGCTGCGCCTGCGCCAGTGCGCCGGCAATCGGCGTGCGCAATTCATGGGCGCTGTTGGCGGTGAATTCCCGTTCCGCCTCGATTGCCGATCGCAATCGTCCGAGCAGCAGATTGACCGAACGGGCAATGGGATGGAGTTCACCCGGAAAGGGTTGCGTCGGCAGCGGCGCGAGATTGCCGCCGTCCTTTTTGCCGATGTCGTCGCGCAGGGTCTGTATCGGTCGCAGCGTTCTGCGCACCACGACAATGACGGCGAAAATGCTGGCGGGAATGAGGATGAGAACGGGGAGAAGCAGCGCGGTGCCCGCCTCTTCGATCGCCTCGCGGCGATTGGCGAAGGCATCGGCGACCTGCAGGAAATAATTGCCGTCCGGTGTCGCAACCGTAAAGATGCGTTGGGTCGGGGTTTCGGAAAAGCCGGGTTCGAGCGAGACCTCGAAAGGTTCGGTGGAACTGTCATGCGAATGCAGCACCACCTGTCCTTCCCGGTCGCGGACCTGATAGGTCAGATATTCCGCCCGTTCCGACGTCCGGTTGAGCTTTTGCGCGGCAGGCGCGGTGTTGTTTTCCCTCAGGTCGTCCACCAATAGCGGCAGCAGTCTTTCGGCGGTTTCCTCAACGCCGGCGTCGAAAATTTCGGCGAACTCATCCTGCATCACCATGACGCCCAGCCCGCAGGCGAGAAGCCAGGATATGGCGACAACGCTGGTCAGCGCCGTCACGAGCTTGCGGGTCATGCTGGTCGGTCTGGCCATTTCTGCCTGCTTGTAATTCTGACTATCGAATGGTGTAGCCGACGCCGCGCACGGTTTCGACGCGGTCATGGCCGATTTTCTTGCGCAGTCGGCTGATATAGACCTCGACCGTGTTGCTTTCTATTTCCGCGCCGAATTCATAAAGCGTGTCGTGCAATTGCGCTTTCGAGACGACCGCGCCGGGATGTTCGACGAGTTTTTCCAGCACGGCCCATTCCCGGGCGCTCAGCGTCTGCGCCGTTCCATCGACCGTGATGTTGCGCGCCACCTGGTTGATCTCGATGCCGGGCAGGCGGATGACGGGAGCGGAGCGCCCTTCGTAACGGCGCGAAACCGCCAGCATGCGGGCCGAAAGCTCGTTGAGATCGAAAGGTTTGACCAGATAATCGTCCGCACCGGCGTTCAGCCCGGCGATCCGGTCGGAGACCTGGTCATGGGCCGTCAGAATGATCACCGGCGTCGCGTCATCGCGCTGGCGCAGGCTTTGCAGAAGGGTGATGCCCTCGCCATCCGGCAGGCGCATGTCGAGCAGGATGAGGCCGTAACCCATCGTCAGCGTCGCCGCCATGGCGTCGCCGAGCGTCTTGAACCAGTCGACAGCATGACCCGCCGCCGCGACATGGTCCCGCAGCGCTTCGCCAAGCACATGATCGTCTTCAACAAGCAGAACCCGCAAGACAGCTCCCTCTATCGCTTCGTCCTGCGTATCTCTTTCTCCGGATAAGCGTCAAGCACGGTGTTTCAGCTGTTCTGCCGCTGGGTGCAGCCGCCGAATACATCGAGCGAGGGATCATAGACCGAAGTGGAGACATTCATCATGCCAAGGATGCTGTGGAAGTAATTGTCGTGCGAGCGCCCGCCCTCCGCGGCGGTTTTTGCGAGGCAGGCTTTGTTGAGCCCCATGGATTTCGCAAAGTCGTCGTCGAACCAGACGAGAAACGGCACATGGGTCTGCTGGTCGGGCGCCAGAAGATAGGGGGCGCCATGCAGGTAGACGCCGTTCTCGCCCAGCGACTCGCCGTGGTCAGACGCATAGATCATGCCCGTCGCCAGCCTGTCGGAACGGGCCTTCAGCTTGTCGATCACGGTCGAGAGGAAATGGTCGGTATAAAGAAGCGTGTTGTCGTAGGAGTTGACGATCTCCGCGTCGGAGCAGTTGCCAAGCTCGGCCGTGCGGCAATCCGGGGTGAATTTGCGGAATTCGTCGGTGTAGCGCAGATAATAGGTCGGCCCGTGGCTGCCCATCTGGTGCAGCACGATGACGCTGTCTCTGGTGACGTTGTTGAGCCAGGAGTCGAGCTTGTCAAAGAAGATATCGTCGCGGCATTCCCCGCCGGTGCAGAAGCGGCTGTCATTGGTGGAGGGCAGGTCGAAATAGGGGATGCGGTCGGCGACGTTCTTGCTGCCGGTATTGTTGTCCAGCCATGTCGCGCTGACCCCGGCATGGACGAGAACATCCATGACGTTTTCATTGGCGAGCGCCTTTTTGTGGCTATATTCCGAACGCGGGAACTTCGAGAACATGCAGGGAATGGAAATCGCCGTCGCGGTGCCGCAGCTGGTCGTGTTCGGAAAATAGACCACACCGCGTTTTGTAAGCTCGGGATTGGTATCGCGCCCATAGCCATTCAGGGAAAAGTTCGCGGCCCGCGCCGTCTCGCCCGCCACGATGACGGTGATACGGGGTTTGCGGACGCCGCCCAATGAAGGCAGGACCTTCGCATCCCCGCCGACCGGGCTGACCTGAATATCGACTTCCTTGCCCGCCAGCGTGAAATAATGAATGGCCGACATGATCGGCGACAGTGGATTGACGCTTTTGACGATATCCTTGTGCTGGCGCACGGCGGTGGTGAAGGTCTTGGAATTGGCGAAGCTGATGATGCCGGCGATGGAAAGACAGATCAGGATGCTGATCGTGTTCCACAAAAGCTTGTCGAGGATTGGGCGGTGGCGCACACGCACGGCGGCGATGAGGAGGGACGGCACCAGTCCGTAAATCGCCATGTGCCAGAGAAAGCCGGGCGTGATCAGATTGCCGGCTTCCGCCTGCGTCGTCTCCATGGCGTTGCGGATCATGTCGCTGTCGATGACGATGCCGTAGCGATCCATGAACCAGGAAGCGGCGGCCGCCGCGAAGACCAGGAATATCAAAAACGGCTTGATGAGATATTTGGCGGAAAAAATGATGATGAGGGCGCCGAGAAGGGCGGCCATAGCGGCATAAAGCGCGACAATGGCGACCGGATAGGCGGAAAGATAGGTGTGAACCTTCGACCAGAATGTCCGGTTCATGAAAAACAGCAGATAGGCCGCCGTCAGCAGGCTGAGCGGCACGCTGCCGATTTCCGGACGATATGTTACTGTTCCCGTCGCTTTCGCGGTAAAAAGAGCCACTGTCAGATCCACCAGATTTCCAATAGGCCGGCGGCAACGGAGACGGGGCGAAAACGCCGTCGTCCAGGCTGCCGCATGGGCCGATCAATGGCGGATGCGTCATTTTGCTGACATCAACCTGAAAGCTTGTCATGGAAGTGTCACACTCCGTCGTGGCCGTTCGGTGGTGGTGTTTGAGATTGTCGAGACGATAGAGGCCTTAATTGAGGCCCACGATGCCTGTGGCGGTGGTGCGCGTTGCGAATATGCGCGTGGCCCTGACCGGTAGCAGGCTGCCTGCGGGCAGGTTCTGGAAGGTCACCGTCGCCCCGGAAAGCAGGGTCAGGCAGAGATGGCCGCCATTGCCCACATAGATGGCGCGGGTGGGGGAAGAAAGCGGGTTCGTATCGTCCGGAACGACATCGAAAGCGTGGGATGCCGGCGATTCGAGGCCGGCGGCGTGGTGTTCGTAAGTCTCAGCCATTGCTGTCTCCCGTAAATTAAAATCTGCCGCGATTATGGGGTGCGCTGCGGCTGCGGGGAAAAGCGGGGACAGGAAATATCCGAACAGGATTTCGGCCTCGTGTTGGGCCTGCCCGCAAGAGCGTCATTCCTTTCGCAATCCCATGCGGTTACGCCGCCCCCGCCTGTTGCCGCCGATGCGGCGCAAACGGGTGATGGCGGATTTTTCGTCCACGGGATCGGCAGGCGGGCGGGTGCTGCCGCTTCAATTGCGCATATGGAGAATGAAGGCCCTGACGGCGGGAGAGGCTTCCGTTTTCCGGTGGGCGATAGCGAGGTCCGAGGTCGTGGAACTGGCCGCAAGCGGCACATAGCGCACGCCGGGCAACCTCAGGCAATTAAGCGAGCGCGGCACCAGCGCGACGCCGAGGCCGATGGCCACCATGCTGGTAATCGTGGTGTAGTCCCTGCCTTCCGGGTTGATCGCCGGCTGGAACCCGGCTTCATTGCAGGCTTCAATCGTATTGTAGTGAAAGCCGACATCCGGCGGTTGCCGCGGGGTAATGAAGGTCTCGCCGGCAAGGTTTTTCAGATCGACCTGCAGCGCAAAGGCCAGGGGGTGGTTTTCAGGAAGCGCGGCCATCAGCGGTTCGCGCAGCACCACATGGGTTGTCACACCTTCCGGAACAGGCGCGGGCGGGCGGATGAAGGCGAAGTCCAGATTGCCGTCGTCAATCTTGGCCAGTTGCAGCCGCATCTCCATCTCGATCAATTGCAGTTCCACATCGGGATGGGAAGCGCGGAAACTGGCGATGGACCGGATCATCAGGCCGGAATAGGCGGCCGAGGCGACATAACCGATGGAAATGCGCCCGGTTTCGCCGCGGTCGACACGTTTGAGCGCCGCAAGCGTCGCCTCGGCATTGGCGAGGATCTTCCGGGCGTCCTCGTAGAGAAGCTGTCCGGGCGTGGTCAACTTCACCGAGCGGCGCGTTCGGTCGAGAAGCGGCATGCCGACAATCTGTTCGAGCGCCATGATCTGCTGGCTCAAGCCCGGCTGGGCGATACCGAGGCGGGCGGCGGCGCGCTCGAAATTGCGCTCATCCACCAGCGTGGTGAAATAGCGCAGGTGGCGCAATTCGAATGTTTCTGCCCGGCTTGCCGGTTTCCTGCCCATCGTCACGGCCTTTCCCGGCAGATTTGAATAATTCCAAGCTATTATCGTCGTGAGTTTTCATAATCAATAGTTCTGAAAAAAACCGGCTGCGCTTATTGGATCACAATCCGTCCCTTGCGTAATAAGATGACTTAAATTCTCCAGAAAAATACCGCCTTATGGTGGCGCAGGTGACGAAGGGTCTTGGGGTGCAGGGAAAAACCAAACACATTTCCATTCTGGCTGGCGGTTGCGCCGTCATCGCTTATGTGGCGTTTTTGGCCTCGGCTTCCGCCCTTGCGCAGGAGGCCGGTACGACGGTGCTGCAGACCATCACCGTGGAGGGCGCCAAAAATCAGGATCCCAAGGCGCCGGTGAAAGGCTATGTGGCGAAAACCAGCGCCAGCGCCACCAAGACGGGGCGATCCCTGATCGAGACGCCGCAATCCGTATCCGTCATCACCAAGGACCAGATGGATGCTCAGAACGTCCGCAATCTCAGCGAGGCGCTGAACTATGTTCCGGGTGTCGTCGCGCAGCCGTTTGGGGCGGATCCGCGTTTCGATGCGCCGCGCATTCGCGGGTTCCAGGGAAACCAGTTGCAGTTCCTGAACGGTCTGCGGCTGATGCGTACCGCCGGTGCGCCTTCCTATGAGGTTTACGGTCTGGAGCGCGTGGAAGTCATTCGCGGGCCTGCTTCCGTTCTTTTCGGTCAGGGCAATCCCGGCGGCCTTATCAATCTCATCAGCAAGCGGCCGACCTTCGAACGGTTCGGCGAAGTCGGTGTGCAGATCGGCAGCTTCGACTATTACCAGTCGATGTTCGATATTGGTGGCCCGGTGGCGGATAGCGACAGTTTCGCCTATCGCCTGACAGGCCTTGCGCGCAACGCCCATGCCCAGACGGACAACTTGCAGAACGACCGTTATTTCATCGCGCCGGCGCTCACCTGGCAGCCGGACGAGGATACGAAGCTGACGGTTCTTGCCTCCTATCAGCACGACAATCCGAGTTCGCCCTCCGGCCTGCCGCCGGCGCTGACCTATCTCAGACCCGGCAATATGCTGGATCGCAGCTTTTATGTCGGCGATCCGTCCTTCGATACGTCGAGCCGCAAATTCACCAATATCGGTTATGAATTCGAGCACCGTTTCGACGAGACCTTCACCTTCCGGCAGAATGCGCGTTATTCCAATTTCGACTGGTCCTACCGCGCGCTCGGCATGTCCTCGACCAGCGGCGGCATGATCGGCAATCTCATCCGCCGCAATGCGACGTTTCAGGACGAGTTGCTGAACACTTTCAACATCGACAACAGCCTGCAGGCGGAGTTCTCCACGGGGCCAATCGACCACACCCTGCTTGTCGGGCTGGACTACCGTTATTTCGACAATAACGTCAAAACCGAATTCTGGGCCGCGACGCCGCTCAATCCCGTCAATCCGGTCTATGGCGGGCCGATCAGCCTCACCTCGCGCACGCTTTATGCCGATGTGAAGACGGATATTTCCCAGATCGGCCTTTATGCGCAGGACGAGATCGCTTTCGAGAACTGGCGCGTCACCGCCGGCCTGCGGCAGGACTGGGCAAGCACCAGCGGTACGACCTTCAACGGCACCACCTACCGTTCGCTCGACAAGGACGATCACAAGCTGACCGGCCGCGTCGGCATCAGCTATCTGTTCGATGGCGGCATCGCGCCCTATGTCAGCTACGCGACCTCCTTCGAACCGGTGCCGCAGCCGGCTGTCGGCGATGCGCCGAAACCGACCACCGGCGAACAATGGGAAGCGGGCGTCAAATACCAGCCTGAGGGTTTCGACGGTTTCTTTTCCGCCGCGGTCTACGATCTGACACAGAAAAACGTCACGACGACGGTGGGCGGGGTGACGCAGCAGATGGACGAGGCGCATGTGAAAGGCCTCGAGCTTGAAGGCGTCGCAAGCCTTGCCGACGGGCTCGACCTGCGCGCGGCCTATACCTACATGGACAGCGAGGTCTCCGGCCGCGTGAATAACGGCAAGGAGCTGGACAGCACGCCGCGGCACGCCGCAAGCCTCTGGCTGGATTACACTTTCCCGGAAGATACCGCCCTTGAGGGTTTCGGCATCGGCGGCGGTGTGCGTTATGTCGGAAAACGCTATGGCGATGCCGCCAATACCTTCGAGATGAAGGGCCTCGCCCTGCTCGATCTCGGCGTGCATTACGAGAAGAACGGCTACCGCGCCTCGCTTCTGGTGCAAAACTTGACTGATAAAGAATATATTTCTAGTTGCTCCACTTTCGGATGCTATTACGGTGACGGAAGAACGGTTATGGGCAAGCTGACCTATCGTTGGTGACGCCATATCAAAGTGAAGCAGCAGGGGCATGACGCGCAAGGATCGATGGATGTCCCCCCTTTGGGGGCGGCGGGAATTTTTAGGCCTGCTCGCTGCTTCGGCTCTTGCTGGCAAGGCGCAGGCGGCGGTCACGCCACGCCTCGCCGCCATCGACTGGGCCATGCTGGAAACCGCCGTTGCGCTCGGCGTCATGCCGGTGGCGGCGACCGAGCTCATCCAGTTTCGGGCGGACGCGGTCGAGCCGGAAATCCCTGCAACCGTCGCCGATCTCGGCCTGCGCGGCGCGCCGAATTTCGAGCTTCTGCAACTGACCCGGCCCGATCTCATTCTGATTTCGCCCTTCTACACCCGCTATACCGGCAGGCTGGAAGCGATTGCCCCGGTCTTCTCGCTGCCCTTTTACGTGAAGGGCGAGCCGCCTTTCGCAAAGGCGCTGGCGGCGGTCTCCGCCCTTGGCGAAAAGCTTGGCAGGGCCGATGAGGCGCGCAGGGTTCTGGGCGAAACGGAAGCGACGCTGCAAGCCATGCGGACCCGCCTTGCCGGTTTTGCGGCGCGGCCGACCTATGTGATCAATATCGGCGACGCCCGGCATTTTCGCGCTTTCGGTGCGGATAGCATGTTCGGGGATGTTCTTGGCCGGCTGGGACTCGCCAATGCCTGGGTGGATCGTTCGCAATTCACCTTCGCGGCCCCGGTGCCGCTTGAAAACCTCGCCGCTTCGCCCGATGCCCGCATCGTCATCGTCTCCGATATTCCGGTCGAGGCGCGGGAAACCCTGCGCAGCAGCGCCATATGGCGTGCGCTGCCCGCCGTGCGGGAAAACCGGGTGGTCACGCTCGGCAATGTCGGCCCCTATGGCGGCATCACCGCCGGCATGCGCTTTGCGCGGCTTTTGACCGAAGCGCTCTCGGCGCAGGGAGAAGCCCTGTGACGGCGCGGCCTCTTCAGTTTTTCTTCGGGCTGCTGTTCGTTCTGGCCTGCGGGCTTTCCCTGCATGCCGGGCTGTTGCGGCTGCCTTTCGGTGCATGGCCCGGCCTGCCGTTCGATGCTGCCACCATGTCGATGGATCAGGTGATTTTCGCCTTCAGCCTGATGCCGCGCGTGGCGGTCGCCATTCTGGCGGGGGCGATGCTCGGCCTGTCGGGCGCGTTGTTCCAGCAATTGCTGCGCAATCCGATTGCCGATCCTTCGACGCTCGGCATCTCGGCCGGCGCGCAACTGGCCATCGTCGTCGCAACCCTGTTCTTCCCGTGGATGCTGGATGGCAACCGCGCTTTGGTGGCGCTTGCCGGCGCGGCCGGTGCGGCCGGCATCGTGTTTCTTCTCGGCTGGCGACGCTCCTTCGAGCCGGTGACCATGGTGGTGTCGGGGCTGCTGGTCGGCATCACCGCCGCGTCCGTTTCCGCCGCGCTGACGCTGGCACAGGGCGAATATCTGATGTCGCTGGTCGTCTGGAACGGCGGCTCGCTCAGCCAGCAGGACTGGTCGAACGCCTTGTCCCTCGCGTTTCAGCTTGTTGCCGGGCTCGTTCTGACCGGCCTGCTGATGAAGCCGCTGACGGTCCTCGGTCTCGGCGATGCCGGTGCGCGATCGCTTGGCGTCTCGCTGTTTTCGATCAGGCTGGCGGTCGCCGCCGTCGCGGTCATGCTGGCCGCCTTTGTTGCTTCGGCGGTCGGCCTCGTCAGCTTCATCGGCCTTGCAGCACCTGCGCTCACCCGGGCGCTCGGTGTGCGGCGTTCGTCTTCGGTGCTCCTGGTTTCCCCGCTTCTGGGCGGTCTGCTGTTGTGGTTCTGCGACGGTCTCGTGCAGCTTCTGGCAAGCACGACCGCCGAAGTTTTTCCGACTGGCGCGGTAACGGCCCTGATCGGCGGCCCGCTGCTTCTGTGGCTGCTGCCGAAAATCCGGCCGACCGATGTGCATCGCGGTGAAGGCGTCGAGCTGGCGACAAGACGCCGGCTTACGGCCCTGCTGCCGGTGCTGGCCGTCATGGCGGGGCTGGTTTTTGCAGCGCTTGCCATCGGCAAGGGGCCCGATGGCTGGACGGTGCTGAAGGCTGACGATCTGCAAAGCCTGCTGCCGTTCCGCTGGCCGCGGCTGGTGGCGGCCGTTGCAGCAGGCGGACTTCTGGCTATGGCGGGCGCGCTTCTCCAGCGGCTTACCGGCAATCCCATGGCAAGCCCGGAGGTGATCGGCGTCAGCGGCGGTGCCGGCCTCGGTTTTGCCGCCGCCATCACGATTTTTCCGGCCGCCGGTCTTTTCGAACTGTTTTGCGGCGCAGGCATCGGCTCTGCGGCCGTCATGATCCTCGTCCTGCTGTTTTCCATGCGCCGGCACCTGGCGCCGGAAAAAATCCTGCTCGCGGGCATTGCCATCAGTTCGCTCTGCTCGGCCGTTCTCTCGGCGCTGCTTGCCATTGGCGACCAGCGGGCATGGCAGATCCTCGCCTGGCTCAGCGGCTCGGGTTCGACGGCGACGCCGGCTTCGGCGATTTTTCTCGCCATTCTTTCCGTCGTGCTGCTGGCGGGCGCGCTATCGGTCACGCGCTGGCTGACGATCCTGCCGCTCGGACGCGATGTGCCGCTCTCCCTCGGTCTGCCGCTCGGTGCGGCGCGCGTCGCCGTCATCGCGGTGGCGGGCATTGCCACCGGGGCTGCCTCGCTGCTCGTCGGTCCCTTGAGTTTCGTCGGATTGATGGCGCCGCATATTGCACTTCGCGCCGGTTTCACTACGCCGCGCGACCATCTCTTCGCCTCCTTCCTGTTCGGCGCGGTGCTGATGGCGCTTTCCGATCTTGGCGCACGGACAGTCACCTTTCCTTACGAACTGCCGCTCGGGCTTTTTGCGGCGCTTGCCGGCGCGCCCTATCTGATCTGGCTTTCAGGCAGGCGATGATGATTTTTTTGAACGACGTACGGAGATGAGAACCATGGGTCAGGCAGCACTTGCCGTCGATTATGACGATATTCCGCTTTTTTCTCTCGACGGCGTGACCATGGAAGTGCCGGGCAGGACATTGCTGCAGCCGCTGACGGCCAGTTTTGCGACCGGCAAGACCATCGGCCTGATCGGTCATAACGGTTCGGGAAAATCCACGTTGCTCAAGATTCTCGCGCGGATTCAGGAGCCGACGGCGGGCAGGGTCTCATTCGAAGGTAAGGCGCTCGGCGCATGGGGCAATCGTGAATTTGCGCGAAAGATCGCCTATCTGCCGCAATATACGCCGGCCGCCTCCGGCATGCTGGCCAAGGAACTGGTGGCGCTTGGCCGTTATCCCTGGCACGGCGCGCTTGGGCAGTTCACCAAAGCGGATCAGGAGAAGGTGGACGAAGCCATCGAACTCACCGACACCGTCGCCTTCCGCGACCGGCTGGTGGATACGCTTTCAGGCGGCGAGCGCCAGCGCGTGTGGCTTGCCATGCTGGTGGCCCAGAACGCCGAAAGCCTGCTTCTCGATGAACCCATCTCCGCACTCGACATGGCGCACCAGATCGAAGTGCTTTCGCTGGTGCAGAGACTGTCGCGCGAAAAGGGGCTCGGCGTCATCGTCGTGCTGCACGACGTCAACATGGCGGCGCGCTTCTGCGATGAGATCGTCGCGCTTCATTCCGGCCAGCTTATCGCCCGGGGAACGCCGCAGGAGATCATGACGCCGGAGACGCTGCAGCGCATCTATGGCGTCCGCATGGATGTCATGACCCATGCCGCCACCGGCTTTCCCGTCGCCCTGCCGCTTTGAGGTTGTTGCAGCAAAACAACGGCCGGCAACACTGGCTGTTGATGGCGATTCCCCACGTATTTCCCGCCCTAACAATGTCTTAATGGCATCCTACCGCCATCAGACATTGTTAACCGTTCCGCTTTCATCGCCTCCAATTAAGTTGTTTTGGATCGATTTCAGGGAACAAACGTTAACAGTGCGGAATTCAATATCCGGAGAGGGCAAGAAGGGCTGCTGCGGGTAGGAATAAAACAGGAGAAAATCAGATGAAAAAGGCTGTTGCCGTAACTTTTGCCGCATTGACGATGGGCCTCGGCGGAACCGCATCCGCCCTCGCTGCCGACCTTGCAAGATATGAGCCGGCTCCGCAGGAGCAGGACGATCGCAACGGCGTCAAGATCGGTTACCTCACCTGCGATATCGGCGGCGGCGTCGGTTACGTTCTCGGCTCGGCCAAGGAACTGGATTGCACCTTCCAGTCCACCATGGGCGCCCGTCGCACCGACCATTACACCGGCGCCATCCGCAAGATGGGTGTCGACCTCGGCTTCACCACGCAGGGCCGTCTGGTCTGGGCCGTTTTCGCCCCGACCGCCGGTTACCACCGCGGTTCGCTCGGCGGCCTTTATCAGGGCGCAACGGCTGAAGTCACCGTCGGTCTTGGTGTCGGCACCAACGTTCTCGTTGGCGGCACGTCCGGCTCCATCCAGCTGCAGACGGTCAGCGTGACGGGTCAGGTTGGTCTCAACCTCGCCGCCACCGGCACCTCCGTGACGCTCACGGCCATGAACTGATCGGCAAAGTGCCCGGCCCCGGCCGGGCATTCTGTCGCATGTCAAAATACGCCCTCTTCGTTGTCAGACGGAGAGGGCGTTGTATTATCCGGGCCATGATTTCCACATTCAGAAGTGTCGCGGCAGTAACCGTCTGTTCTTTCCTTTCGGCGACAGCCGCTTTTGCCGAGGGCGATGCGGCCCACGGGGAGAAGGTCTTCAGCCGCTGTTCCACCTGTCACAGCGCCGATACGCCACGCACCCGCATGGGGCCGCATCTCATGGGTGTCGTCGGCAGGCCGATGGCTTCCATCACCGATTACGGCCACTATTCGCAGGCGCTGAAGGATGCCGGTGCGGCTGGCCGGGTGTGGTCGGAAGAGGAACTGCAAAAATTCATCGCCAGCCCGAAAAAGGCGATCCCGGGAAATGCCATGCGCTTTTTCGGGCTGTGGAGCGAAACCGATATAGCGGATCTGATCGCCTATCTGAAAACGCATCCCATGCCGCAATAGCGGTCAGAGCGGCGCTTCAGCGATAATCTCTTCCGCCTCTTCGAAGGTCATCGCCATGACTTTCGAGCCGATCTCAAAGCCGAAGCCGTTACGGGCGAAAGCGGAGAATTCCTTGGTCTTGCGCTTCTCGTCCAGTTCGACACGGCGAAACGGCCCGAAGGCGCGCTTGCGGGCGAAGATGACGGCTGCGACGAGATCGTTTGTTTCCTGAAGCGCGACGGCTGCCGTTTCCCGGGCGATGCCCTTGATCTGAAGTTTCTGCGCGAGCCCGCGTTTTGACTTGCCGCTGCGCTGGCCGCTCCGCACGGTAATTTCCGCGAAGGCCGTGTCGTCGAGCGCCTTGATGCCATAAGCGAAGGTCACGGCAAATTCGCCAAGCGCCCTGACCTGCGCCGGGCTGATATCCTCGAATTTTTCCCGCGCCTTGCGCATGATGGCGTCGCGCAGCTGCTTTTCCGTCATCATGCGCTGTTCCAGCCGGTAGAGCGCAGAATTGCGCGCCCAGGACAGCATCCGGCTGGTGGGTTCAATGGCCGGCGTGTCGCCGTCCATCGCCATGTCGTCGGCCAGGAAGGGGCTGGAATCGTCGTTCATTCCGCTTTTATAGCGCGGTGAACCCGTCTTGCCAGTTCCTTCCCGGCCCGTTTCCTCCGGTTTTTCAGTAGATCAAGGCGTTTGCGCGCCGGTTGCGGCGACATAGACCGAATAGAGCGATTTCGTCGCGGTGATGAACAGGCGGTTCTTTTTAGGGCCGCCGAAGGTGAGGTTCGCGACTGTCTGCGGCACCTTGATCTTGCCGAGGAGCGTACCTTCGGGGGAAAAGCAGTGGACGCCATCGCCGGCGCTGCTCCACAGGTTGCCGGCCGTGTCCAGACGGAAGCCGTCCGGCAGGCCATTGTCGAGATTGCAGAATTCCCGGCCGTTGGTGAGCTTAGCGCCGTCCACCACGTCGAAGACGCGGATATGGCGCGGGCGGGTGACGTCGTGGCTATAGGAACTGTCGGCAACGTAAAGCTTCGTCTCATCCGGCGAAAAAGCAAGGCCGTTCGGCTGCACGAAGTCGTCGATGGCGATGTCGATTTTTCCGGTTGCGGGATCGAGCCGGTAGACATTGCGCGTCTTCTGTTCGGGTTCCGCCTTGTAGCCCTCGTAATCGGACAGAATGCCGTAGGTGGGGTCGGTGAACCAGACGCTGCCATCGGATTTCACCACCACGTCATTGGGTGAGTTCAGCCGCTTGCCGCCGTAGCTGTCGGCAAGAACGGTGATCGCGCCGTCGACTTCGGTGCGGGTGACGCGGCGGCCGCCATGTTCGCAGGAAACGAGCCGCCCCTGCCGGTCGCGCGTATTGCCGTTGGTGAAGTTGGAGGGCTGGCGGAATACCGAGATCCCGCCATCCGGCACCCAGCGCAACATGCGCTCATTCGGAATATCGCTGAACAGCAGGCAGTTCAGATCGGCAAACCACACCGGGCCTTCGGCCCAGCGGCAACCGGAATAAAGCTCTTCCAGCTCGGCATTGCCGACGATCAGATGGCGAAAGCGGTCGTCGTGGATTTCGTAAGGGGAGGTCTTGTCTGTGGTCATGAGCGTGGTCCGCTTGGGGGCTTGTCGTTATGGTTCAGCGCGTGGCCTTGGGGCCGCTTGCCAGAAGAATGACGGAGATGATGATGAGGCCGGTGAGGATGAGGCGGATGCCGGCGCCGAAACCATAGGTATTCAGCATCGAAACCACCAGGAACATGAAGAGCGAAGCGCCCCAGATGCCGGGCACATTGGAATCCCCTCCCGCCACCGCCGTGCCGCCGATGACGACGACAGCGATGGACATCAGCAGATATTCCGAGCCCATGTTGAGCGCAGCACCTCCGGAGAAGCTGGCGAGCAGGTAACCCGCGATGGCAGCAAGCACCGCGCAGAGCACATAGGTGACGAAACGTGCGCCGTCCACGGGAATGCCGGTCATGCGGGCGGCGAAGGTGCTCTGGCCGATGGCGGAAATCCAGCGTCCGTAAAACGAGCGGTCGAGCAGCAGCCAGGCGATGACCGAGAGCAGCAGGGCCACGAGGGCGACGTTGGGAATGCCGAAGAAACTTGACGTGGCGAATGTGGCCAATGTTTCCGGCGGCTTGATGCGCAGGCCGCGGTTCGACCAGATGGCGATGGATTGCACGATGAAGCTCATGGAGAGCGTCGCGATGATCGGCGGGATGCGCAGGAGCTTGATCAGCGCATAATTTCCGATGCCGATGGCGATGCCGATCAGGATGGCGATCAGCAGTCCGGGCAGGATGAGACCGTCGGACACATCCATGAATTTGAGCGCCAGCGTCCCCGACAGCGTCATCGTGGCGGGAACGCAGAGGTCGATATTGCCCGGCCCGAGCGTGATGACGAACATCTGGCCGATGCCGACGATGACCGAAAAGGCTGCGAAGGTGAGTGCGGCATGCGACAGGCCGAAGGAGCTTGCACCGCCGGTGAAGAGCACGGTGACAATCCAGACGACTGCCGTTGCGGCAAAAGACCAGATCCATGGTTTTCTGGTGAGGGAAGAGAGCCCGTTCATTGGTTTTTCTCCCGTTTTTCAAGACGGTTGAGCAGGATGCGCAGCGCCAGCACGATGATGAGGATCGCCCCCTGCGCGCCGATCTGCCAGTCCGGCGAAATGCGCATGAAGGAGAGGAACGAACCGGCGAGCGTCAGCGTCAGCGCGCCGATGACCGCGCCGATGGGCGATACCCGGCCGCCGACGAATTCGCCGCCGCCGAGAATGACACCGGCAATCGAGAGCAGCGTGTAACGCAGCGCGATATTGGCGTCGGCCGATGTCGTCAGCCCGACGAGGGCGATACCGGACAGCACCGCAAAGAAACCGGCCAGCGCAAAGGTGGCGGCGCGAATGCCGACGACCGACCAGCCGGAACGCTCGACCGAGCGGAAATTGCCGCCGACGCCGCGCATCAGCACGCCGAAGGAAGAGCGCATGACGATGTAATGGGCGACCACAGCGATCAGGATGCTGGCGACGATGGCGATCGGCACAAAAGGCGGTTTTGCCGTCATCAGCGTGCGGATGAAAGCGGGGGCCTGGCCGCCGGGCGAGGGAAGAATGAGAACGGCGAGGCCGCCCCAGACGAAGCTCATGCCGAGCGTGACCACGATGGAGGGCAGGGCGCGGATATGGATGATGGCGCCCAGCAATGCATAGACCGCAATCGCACCGGCAAAAATCGCAATTCCGAGGAGTGGCGTGGTTTGCAGGAAAGTGGCGGTCACACAGGCGCAGAAACTGACGAAGGTACCCATCGACAGATCGAGATCGTTGACCGACATGATCAGCATCTGCGCAATGGTGGCGAGCGCAATCGGCACGGCCAGATTGAACAGCAGGTTCATGCCGGTATAGCTCATGGCGCGCGGCTGCATGTAGAAGACGGCGGCGAGCAGGAAGGCGAGCGAGGCGGCGGGGATGATGAGGCGGAGCGCGTTTGCCGAGAGTTTCATACGTGGTCTTCTCCGGCAAAGGAGGCCGCCAGCACATTCTGCTCGGTAATATCGTCGCCGACGAGTTCCGCCTGGATGGCGCCGTCGCGGAACACATAGACCCGGTCGCAGAGGCGGATTTCGTCCATTTCGGTGGAGTACCAGATGAAGGTGCGGCCGTGGGAGGCTTCGGTTCTCAAGATGTCATAGACCTCCTGTTTGGTGCCGATATCGACGCCGCGCATCGGGTCGTCCATCAAAACCGTGCTGGCGGTGGTGGCAAGCGCGCGGGCAAAAAGCACCTTCTGCTGGTTGCCGCCGGAGAGGGAGAGGATCTTGTTGCCCATGTCGGGCGTGCGGATTTCGATGCGCTTTTTCCATAGCGCCCCAAGCTCGGTTTCCTTGGCTCTGTCCACCATGCCTGCGGCTGAAATATCCCTGAGCGAGGCGATGGACAGGTTTTTGAGGATGCTCCACAGCGGAAAAGTGCCGTTCAGGCTGCGGTCGCCCGCCACGAAGGCGATATCGGTCTTGCGCGCGGGCAGCCAGCTATTGTTGCGAGCAAGATAGAGGTCGAGCAGCGCTTCGGTCTGGCCATGGCCGCCGAGACCGGCAAGGCCGACGATCTCACCGCGAAAGGCCTCGAAGGCAAGGCCTTCGCCCCGCCGTGCCGGCATGGAAAGCACCTTCTCGCCTGCCTTGCGGCTTTCACCCCGCCGCCTGTCCTGTTCCTTCACGACACTGCCCATGGCCTCAACCAGCGAGCGGGTGGTGAAGTCTGCGGCCTTCCGGTCGGCCACCACCCGGCCATCCTTCATCACCACGATACGGGTGGCTGTCGAAAGAATTTCGCCGAGAATATGCGAGATCAGCAGAACCGAGCCGCCCTCACGCACGAAACGGCGGACATAATCCATCAGCTGCTCGGCGAGACCGGCATCCAGCGAAGAGGTGGGTTCATCGAGGATCACCAGTCTCGGCGCGTTCGGTATGCGGCAAAAATTGATGGCGATTTCCACCATCTGCCGTTCGGCGATGGAAAGTTCGGCGATGGTCAGCTCGCAATCAATGCCGTGGCCGGGAAAAATCTCGTCCAGTGTCTGGCGGATCGTCGTCAGCGCACGGCCGCGCCAGTTTCGCCCACCCGTGGCGGCATGCATGATGCGGACATTTTCGCTGATCGTCAGGTTCGGGCAGAGCGACAGTTCCTGAAACACGCAGCGAACGCCGTTCGCGCGCGCGGCGGCAATGCCGTGGCGGTTTTCGTTGCCGCCATAAGAAACGGAACCCTCATGCGGCGTCAGCCCGCCATTGATGACGTTGACGATGGTGGACTTTCCCGCGCCGTTATGGCCGACGAGGCCGAGGCATTCCCCCGTGCGGATGACGAGATCGGCCCCATCCAGCGCCCTTACCGCGCCGAACACGACCTTCACGCCGCGCGCAGCGACGACTTCTTCCGCCTCGATGATGTCATTCATGAGCAACTACGCCAGTGATGTGAAAAAGTGATGTGAAAATCGGAGAATATGGTGGCTATTGCGGCGCCCGTTCCGGTAGCGCCGCAATAGTCAGGCTCTGGGCCGATGCGGCCTATTTGGCCGATGCGATGGCCTTCTGGGCGTCTTCCTGCGAATATTCCACATTCGCCACGCCGCCCTTCTGGGTCGTCTTCAGGTTTTCCTCGAGATTGGCCTGGTCGATGCGCAGGAAGGGCACGGTCAGGTCCTTCTTCACATCCTTGCCATCAAGGATCTGCTGCGCCACCCAGAAAGCGAGCGTCGAGACGCCTGGGGCGATGGAGACGGACATGGTCTCGTAACCGCTTGCGTCCTTCTGCTGTTTCCACCATTGCAGTTCGTCTTCACGGTTGCCCATGACGATGGTGGGTGTCGGGCGCTTGGCGGCGGCAAAAGCCTGTGCCGCGCCGTAACCGTCGCCGCCCTGCGTCACGACGGCCGCGACTTCTGGAAGGCTCGGCAGAATACCGGCGACGGCCCGCTGCGCCACATCCTGCGCCCAGTCGCCGTTGACGGAACCGACGATCTTGAACTGCGGGTTCTTGGCGACGCCGGCGGCGATGCCGGCGTGGATTTCATCGTCCACCGAAACGCCCGCGAGGCCACGGATTTCGAGCAGGTTGCCGCCCTTCGGCATGGCCTTGGCGAGATAGTCGATCTGGCTTTCGCCCATCGCCTTGAAATCGACCGCGATGCGCCATGCGCAGGGCTCCGTGACGATGCCATCGAAGGATACGACGGTGATGCCGGCATCGCAGGCCTCCTTCACCGCGCCGTTAAGGGCGGTCGGCGAAGCGGCATTGATGACGATGGCGTCGTAACCCTGAAGAATGAGGTTCTGGATCTGCGCGGCCTGTTCGGTCGCCTGGTTTTCGGCTGTGGTGAAGGCGTCTGCGGCGGCGACCTGCTTGTCGGCAACCGCTTGCTTGGTGATCTTGTCCCAGCTCGTCAGCATCGCCTGACGCCAGGAATTACCGGCATAATTGTTTGAAAGCGCGATTTTTTTTGCCGACGTATCGGCATGAGCGGTGATCGGCAAAGCTGCGCATGCGACAGCGGCCGATGCCAGAAGCATCTTCCTGAAAGCCATTTGATTTCCTCCCTCGTGGCTTGCCCTTTTCGAGCCCGGAATTCACGCACGCCGCAAATCTCCTCGGCGGCAGGTGGAATTCCTTTGCACTGGAGCTCCTTTCCCCAGTAGAAGCGAGAATGACCAAGAAGATTTGGCTTGTATAGGCGGATCGCGGCAATCTTCCTGCGGGTTTCCGCAGAAAGCTTGCGGGAACCCGCAGGACGAAACGCCACTGCCGGGCGCAGAATGGATGATGCGGCGCCCTTGGGGTTGAATCTTGCCGCGATGGTCGAAGGCAGGCGCTTGGGAGGGCGTCCGCACATGCTGGATACGCCGAAAAGCACTCCTATGCAATTAGTAGTTTTTAGCGCGGCAGCGATGGAAAAGCCATTTTCTTGAATCTAAACAAGAAAACCCCCTGACGCTAATCAGAGGGCGTTCCCGAGGATCAAGGATATATGGAGTCAATGTCTAAACCCATCGAACGCGAATATGGCAAACACGCTCGACACAGTTATTTATCAAAGTCTTGATGATGACATTTATGCGCTATAACTAAGACCGGCGGAGATTGGGGACATACCCCCGGCTGATTTCGATCCCGTCAGACCGGTCGCTGGTCTCCGCAATTTACTTACTACCCAACGCCCTTAAGAAAAGTGTTGCAGCATATCGCGTACCCATCGCGGAAAGGCTACCGACTATGATCGCGAAGTAAATTGAGAGCGATATTTTATCCGGGTGGCCGAATAAGAGATAGAAAATGGGAAGCGTACTAATCACACCGCAACACGCTGCAAACAAGTAGCCCGACCCGAACCACCACCGCAGGTTCGCGAACAATACCCCGGCGATAAAAGCCGGTATCACGCCCACTATCCAGCCAAACAGCGCCACGAAAAAGACCTGAGCAACTGAATCAATCCTTAATGCAGATGCAACCACAACGAATGTCGTGCCAAAAAGCGGGCCAACAACCATCGCGAACAAGATGATGTTCCAAGTCATAGAGGGAGGCGGACGAGACATCAGCGCCCTTCCGACTACGGCCTAATCGATCCCTTGCCACACTTATGCCATTTCATCTCGTATCCGGCCTGACCGTCTTTCCCGTAGCACAAACCTTCACGACCGAGCAGCATCCCAACTTCACCTCGATAAGCGCACGCAGTCTGTGTCGCGTTCTCATCACCTGATGAACCACGGCAGATATCGTTATATGCATCATACTGCCCAAGCAGACGTTCGATATGCGGTTCGAATGCATAAACGGGAGTCGCGAATGACAGAGCTAATCCCACAATGATAATAGTTTTCATTCATTGATCCCCAATCTGAAAGCGCCTGCTTCATACAATCCTGCGAAGTTTCGAATGTCGAAATCGCCAACACCTTCAATGGTGAATTTTTTGACGTTTACGAAGCGTTTTTGTTGTTTCTTCGGGATGGTCAGACGTAGTGTTTGATTTATTCCAGGTCTTTTGAATTCCTCAAACTTTGTACCGTTCGATAGCGTAACCTTCAGTATACCCGCTTCTTCAAGTTGCTTTTTCGATACCGGGAACTGCACCCACATCTCACCATCAGCATCAAACTGGATTGCGACGTTTCGATTGTTTCTTGCAATGCAGGAATACGCATTACACACGCCCTCCCAATTGCCATAGGAAACGGGGTAGTCGTCGCTTGGATCGGCCTGTACGGCACTATGTGCAAACATAAAACCTGCGAAGATCGCAGCGTAGGCAAGTCGTTTAGACATCAATCGGAACCATAGAGTTGAACAGATTTTCCGATTATCGAGCAATCGCCTTTAAATTGCGTATACCTGCTTGTTCCACTTCAACCATATGAAGAAATCGATTTTTAAGTAACAGCCGATATGCCTATCTTAAGGGATCGGGGCAGGGGTTAAAATGCAACTTTACTATTTCACGTCACTAAAGCACGGCCTCGCTGCCATTCGCGACAAACGATTGAAGATATCAAAATTCTCCGAATTGAACGATCCAGCCGATCACATCGGGATTTTCGTTAGCGGTGTAGACAACAGAAAAGCACTACGTCGGCAAAGACAGAGATTCGATGCTGGCGGTGGTATTCTTTGTATGTCCTTTGATTGGCGGGAACCGCTTTTGTGGGGTCACTACGCGGACAATTACAAAGGTATGTGCCTGATATTCGAAGTTGATGAACAATGGTGGTTCGATGTGGAATACATAACCGAACGGCCATCACTAAAGAAGTTTGGAAAAGAACGGTTTGAAGATCTGTCGCGTTTCGAACTATTTCATCTTGGTCTAATGAAATTCACCAATTGGAAATATGAACGTGAATTTAGACGGTTCTGTCCATTCGAAATTGACGAGTACGATTTCGTAGAAAATATGCACTTCAAAAAGTTCGATGATGCTATGAAATTGAAAGGCGCACTGTTCGGTTTCCGTAGTAACATCACCAAAGCGCAGATCGATGGGATATATAAATCTAATCCTGATATCCGTCTGTCATACACACGGTTCTCAGAAAAGTACTACCGCGTCATCGTTGATATGACTCGAAACTTTGTCGATCTGAAAGGCAAGCACCGCGTGAAACTAAATTCACTGGAAGTACCGTCATATGAAGACTTGATTGACGAGATCGGTTTTCGAAAAAACAACAAAAAAATTATCGGATAACCTGTATAAATAAACGTTCTCTAAAAAAGGGGGGTAAAGCCATATTCAATCCCCTTAAAAACGCCCACACAAGCGCACACAAAGCCATAGGCGCGATCCTGCTACCCACGTAGCCAAAACGCTTGATCAAGCCACGCGAGCCAGTGTGCGGGACACTTGCATCGCGGTCCAGTTATTGCCTCGGATGGTTTTATGACCGGCTTCGTTGAGTGCATTTGCGAGAGCGTTGAAAGATAGGTTTTGATAGTCGGGGATGGTTTTGAACATCTCGATGGCACGGTCGGCAGAGGCTTGGCCGACGCTCTTTCGATAATCAACGAATGCATCTTTGTCCCATTTGAAACCGCCGAGTTTGACTCCACGCGCCTTAGCAGCAGCAAGGGAAACGGTTGTACGTTCTGATGTCATACGTGCTTCGTGTTCGGCAATCATCGCCAGCAATTGCACCATAAGCGTATTTGCATTGGGATTATCAACGGCTTGAAACAAAGCCTTACTTTCCTGCAATCCCGTAATGAAATGCAGATTTCGAGCCAATCGGTCTAACTTGGCTATCAGGAGAACCGCACCGATTGATTTCGCGTGCGCCAAAGCCTTCGCCAATTCAGGCCTGTCGGAACGTTTGCCAGATTCTATTTCAGTGTATTCGGCAACGATCTTATCAGACGTTTGAAGGAAGCCCTGTACGGCTTTTTGTTGCGCATCTAAACCGAGACCTGACTGCCCCTGCCTTTGGGTGGAAACGCGATAGTAAGCAATATAGTCGGTCATTAGGAATATGTTCTCCAATGCGATTTCAATTGCCAAATCTATAACATTAAACAAAGGTCGTCGTCTAATGTTAAAGCGCTGATATCACTCAATAAAATAGGTATTTTTGAAAGATTCCAGTGGACTTCAAAAGGATGATCGAGTATCATCGATGGGTCGAAAATTTCGAAAAATAAATCGAAATTTGTTTGTGGATTCGTAGGTCGAATCCACAAGTCCTGCCGAAATCAATCTGCCAAATTTAGATGTGTATGGAACATCGTATCGAACCTGCCCGGAGATGAAATGTTCTCCCATTCATATTTCAGATTTTCCACGTTTTCAGGTTCGTTCGAGCAACTGTAGACCACTTCCGATAAATCGTGCATCCAATTCGAAATATTTTCGTCGCCTGCAAATACATATCTTGCCTTGTTGATGAGATGTAAAAAGTCCATATAAGTAGCGCCATCCATAAAGTCATAAAATGGCATCTCTGTGTATCTCTTTATTTCATCGTAAATTTCCATTCGTTTGTCGAACATCTCCAACTTACGGCTCTTTTTATACGACTCTTCCGCAAGATCTGCCTGCCGCTTCATAATAGCGGTCTGTTGCTCCACAAACTCTTTTTGCGCACGGGCTTCAGCTGCTTGCTCTATCATTACTTCCCGAGTTTCCACCATTTCTTGACGGGTTAGCGCCAACTCCTGCTTCTGGAGAAACACTGTTACCACGAGCCACAGAAACGCGACTGGTGCGAAAAGACCGGCAAGAAAGTCACCGAGACTGTTTAATTTGTTGTTGTCGATCCATTCACCGGATGCGCCTACGATCAGTACCTCGTATATGATTACGCCCAGATAAAGGGTTGTAAGTGTAACCCCTATTGAAAAAGGCCCTATTATCGATCTGAGTTTTGACGATTTTTGTCGTTCTAAAATCGCTTCATTTTTCGAAGATGAGTTCATTCTTCAGTGCCAACTTGATCATCGATATAGCTATTTTTCGCGTGGTTTATGAGGTCAAAATAAACATCGTAATCTGTATTCTCTAACCTGTGTCTCCCGCTATCTGCGTGGTATTCGACCTTAATCGCTTCGTAGAAATACGATGATTCAGCGTCACCTATTTCGCGGGCTTTGTCGGATAAATCTGCCAGAGCATCATTGATCGACATTTCTGAAATCTTGCGTATTCGTTGGATAATTTCGAAAAAGCCAACTGGCCCGGAGCTTAACTCGACAAACCAATCGTCGCCAAAATTTATCATAAACGACGATATTTCAGACCAGTCGCTCTTGTCCAAGGTGCCGTGTTTGATGGAGTAGCAAATCAATGTGTAAAGGTAGATAATCTCCAATGTGAATCGTTCGTCGTGTGCGAAGGTGATGTCGAAAAGTATGTGAAGTGACTGCTCCACTTGACGTATTGATAGATCAAACTTGCCAGCTGTGAGATCAATGAACTCGGAGTAGGTTTCGAGAGTCGTATTGTAGGCCGGATAACGCCAGCGGTTCAAATCGATACCATCAGCTATAATCATTGCCGATATAATGCGTTTTCTAGAGGCTGAAGGAAGTTTGTATGTACGGTGGAAGAATCTTCCGAGATATTCCCTGCCATCGAATTTGGGGCCGTAAACTGCCTGTACAGAATGGCTGAGCGACGTCGTGTCAGTAGCGATCACGAAAGCCAGTTGTGGTACGTCAAACAAATGCTTGATCCTTTCCATCATTTGAATCGCATATGGCGGACGGCACCTATCCAATTCATCGATGAAGATGAACATTGGCATTTTCATTTTCAGTTCATCTTCTAGAAGTTTGACGAGAGCCTCAAGGCTGTCCCTGAACGATTGGAGTGCCTCTTTGGTGTCTTGAAAATCATCCAAGCGCTTTTTTATGTAGGCACCGATAATCTCGTCGGTTACCTCGACAAGTTGCTTTTCAACATCCGCTAATACGCCCTCGGTCTCAGATTTAATGGCGGGAGCATACTGCTCGACCACCTCTACCATTTCGTCTGCTGCAGCACCAAAGGCATAACGACTTGCGCGTTTCCCAACACCCTTAATGCCAAGCCATAGAAGTTTCCCCGCGTTGTCGCGGACTGCTGCCGCCTTCGCTTTAATCTTTTCCTTTATGCTAGATTGTTGTCTGTCTACGAGGGACTGGAAATACCTCTCCAACTCCGACATCACGTAAGTATATGGATCGTCAACGTAGTCGTATTTCCACGCGTTGATCGAGATCGCAGGATGGCCTTCAGCAAGCACTTGCCGATACATATTGTGAAGGAAGAACGACTTACCTTGTCCCCATCTCGCATCGATGTTGACGACTACAGAGCCTTCAGTTTTTTGCTTTTTCGAGCGGTTTTTAATCAGGCTATAGAGGTAAGCGGAATCGCGTTCCCTGCCGAGCAAGTCATTGTCCCAAATGTCCGCCTTCTTTGTCATAGCCATCCAGTCCTGATCAACTAGGAGTAAGGATGCGAAATGCTCTTACGGGTTGCAAGGTGGGCGCGCAGATATCCACCGCGATAATTAAAAAAGCCCCCGTTAGGAGGCTTTGAATTGCTTCGAGAATTCGTAAATTACAAACTCGTCGGGATCAAACATTGGATTGTCTTTTAAAAAGTCGACAAGGAATTGCGATGCGTCCTCAATATGATCGTATCCGCCTATGACTTCGGCGTCGATTTCGCGGTATGAGACCGCTATATATCTCTTCATTTCGGGTTATCCTTCCTCTTTTACGGTTACGTAGAACCCACGGCTTTCGAGATTGGCGACGATGATATCTTTTAGAATTTCATCGGTCGTCCGTGTTTCCGATTCAATTAGTTTTTGAATTGCATTGTTAAACGCGATAATTTTATACGACATATTGATCTCCATTTGTTGGGAAATCATCGCTCGTTTATTGAATTTCGTCCACCTTTTAGTGTTGGGTTTTCGCTTGTGTGAAGCGAATATCTTTTGGATTCATACCGGGATTTTCACGGAGGATTTTAAGGATGAAATCGGCTACTTCGCTGATATCGTCTGATTCAAAAACGATTTCATCCTGATTATTTTTATGCTGGATTACTTGGAATTTCATCCTATCGCTCCTCCGTGAATATATGACATCCCCCCGGCGGTCATTATCGTTGAAATGAAAAAGGCTCCCGTGGTTAAGGAGCCTGTCGGTTGAGTAATTTAGGGAAGTTCAGAATGGATCGCAAGATATGAAAGTGGCTATCCTGTATCTGTCCGAGACTCCTATTTTTGCTTCCAATAAGTCTTCGTCGGATAATTCATTTAGATCATAAAATATGTCAGGGTTTTTGGGCTTGTCATCGGTTGTGATTTCGTATGCGTATTCGCCAAGTTGGATGTTGTTGGTGTGATGAACGATACGTGAAACGGTTCCATCATAATCGATTTCAGCTACCCATATGAAGTCATCGTGGTTATGGTCAGGGTCTTTGATTTTGATCATTTTGGTTATCCTCCGTTTATAGAGGTATTTATTTCCAAAATGAAAAAAGCCTCCGCTAGGAGGCTTCAATCAGTTCGTCACTTCATAACGTTAAATGTCGTATCCGGGACGGCATATTCTTTCCCGTTGTAGACGAAGTGTTGAAAATATCCGTCTGATCCGACTGCATTAAGGTCATCTTTGTCTTCAATCAGGATCGCGTCATATGTCGACGCAGCTCTCTTGAAGGATTTATCGGATGATATTGCTTGATGATCGCTAATATCGAGCGGATGAATGATAAAGACATCGCCGGTGATACGCCCGTTCTTCCTGAATATCAATTCGTGATTTTCGTTGACCGGGACTGGTTCTTTGAGAACGCAATGCAATAGCGCTGACGTTTCAGGCAATGCGCGGATTGCCTCTTCGAGTTGACCAAATTTTTGAGTGACCTCAATTACGATATAGTTCCCAGAGCCGATCACCAGCGGTCCAGACCGGAAATCCATCAACTGAAAATCGTTCGGGTACTGACTGAGGAGGTTATATAATTTCGTCATTCAAAGCTCCATTGTTACAACTTACAAGCGGTAATATGGTGACCGTGGATCGAGGCTGCAATATTCCATTCGCCATAGTCAGTTTCGATCACCCATATCCGATCGTGGTGTCGGTCAAGGTCTTTGATTGATTATTTGTGGCTTCTTCCTTTTGTTTCCTAAGAGTTTTAAGCCGGTCGTAGTAATCGGGCGGGTTTAGTGGGTCTATCCCCACGATGTTTGTCAGGTGGTCGAGGCGATAAGGCCAGACGAGAGGACGCTTGTTCTTCTGATTCTTTATCAATTTCAGTTCGGCTGTATTGACGAGTAACTGATAGATGTTGGAAGGCTTGTTATCTTCCTCAATGTCGGTCAGGCAAACATCTTCGTGCGAAATGTCGCCGCGTTTGATTTTCTTTTTTGTGCGAAGATAGAGTTGCCGAATGTTCGAATCTTGTCGCCTTGTTTTATGATCTTCAAGGTGTGCGATGATAGTACCGTCGTGAATTATCCAAGCGGTGGCTTGGGTCAGTACGTAATCCGACTTTGTTTTGAAGTTTGGGATTTTGGGGAGGTGCCTGTTCTCGAAACTTGCCGGGATCAATAGAACCTCGCTGTCACCTCGGTCTTCGAGAAAGTGTCGTGCATAAATGGCGCTGCCCGAATGCGTCATAACCTTATCAGTGACCCTGATGTCCCGCGTGATGATATTCTGCTTGCTATCATCCCAAGCCAGCCCTTTACCCGTGATCGGAGCGTGGCCGGTATGACGTGAAAACACAGCCACATCGCCATAAATCCAGCCTAGGAGTTCAGGTCTGATTTCGGTTTTCGAAAGGTAGACCTTCGGTATGACGTAGATATGGGCGTGCTCGTTTTCCTGCCAGTCGACCTTCCCGACGATACGGCGCGTCACAACACCATCAGTGATATCCGCGTAGAGCGTTCGGATTTTCTTCGAAGCGGGAGCAATCGCAAAGATATCTGCGTGATCCTGCTCGGTTAATCCGTCGAACCAGACGACCGCGTAGATGTCACTGAGTTCTTTGATTTGGGATGCGTTCGTAAGCGAAATGATCTTATCAGTGATATTGGTTGGTAAGGGGGTACGACGGCGCATTTTGATGATCCATTATTAACTCGTGCCACTTATCGGTGTATCCGTGAAATGACGGGTTAACAGGGCTTTGAAGATGGGCGAAAAAATCGGAAATGGTGAATACTTTATGGGCGATTGTCTGGAGGTGATGAAAGATATCCCCGATGGATCGGTCGATATGGTGTTGTGTGACCTTCCTTATAATGTTTTGAAAGAGGTTCGATGGGACTCGTTGATCGAACCGGAGCAGCTGTTTGGACATTATAAGCGGATTTGCAAACCTAAAGCGGCGTTGGTTCTGACCGCGCAACAGCCCTTTACGTCGACGTTAATTGAATATGGAATTAAGTACTTTGAGAAGTACTACGCGATGGTTTGGGATAAAGGTCGCGCTACGGGTTTTTTGTTTAAAGATATACGCCCGATGGCCGCTCACGAGGACATATTGGTGTTTTACCAAAATCGCCATACCTATATTCCCGGTGCGACAATGCTTGATGAACCGGTTAAACGAAAAGGCAAAAAAGCGAAAACCAGTGGTGAATCATTTATTGGCAGAGATACACTGGATAAAGAGTATTTCGTTGAGGCAGTTGGTTATCCAACATCCGTTGTTCGGACGGATCCGCTTGAAATGGCGAAATGGGATTGGATTGATAAAGGTATCCATCCGACGCGCAAGCCGGTGCCTTTGTTTCAGCAACTCATCCAATGGTATTCCAAACCAGATGATGTCGTATTGGATAACACGGCTGGTTCCGGGACTACGGCATTGGCTGCGCAATCAACTGGTCGTAAATGGATATGCATAGAGCAAGATCAGCATTACTATGATGTTGGTACGTATTTGGTGAAAGAGTATATCCGCCGCTACCGATAATCATCTGATATAACGAAAATAAATACACCTGTATTCAATTTTGCAGGTGTATTTCAATGGCTATCAATGCAGCCGCTATTTCTTTAATAAAAAGATTCGAAGGCTTAAAAACTACCGCATATTACTGCGCCGCCCACGTACCTAGCATCGGATACGGACACACTGCAACAGTCAAAGCGTCAGATGTTGGTATCAAAAAGATCACCGAGGCGCAGGCGGAAAAACTCCTTCAGGATGATCTTAAACGTTTCGAAGCCGATGTCACACGGCTTGTCAAAGTCGATATCAATGAAAATCAATACGGCGCTCTGGTGTCCTTTTGCTATAACATCGGGGTAGGCGCGTTTGCTGGATCCACGCTTTTGAAATTGTTAAATGCGGGCCGAACCAAGGAAGCAGCTGAACAATTTGCACGATGGAACAAGGGCGGCGGTCGAGTGTTGGCCGGTCTTACTTCGCGCCGCGCAGCAGAAAGATTGTTGTTTGAATCACCGATATCCGTATCGAAACTCAAGCCCGTAGCCGTGAAGAAAACCGCTTCCAAATAATCGCAGTTTTTTGACGCTAAATGCGCATTTTTCAGCCTTTCGAATAAATACATATGTAGGCGAGGCAACGCCTACTTTTTATTCAAGGATTACAAAAAATGGCAATGAAATCACGTAAGATAAAACCACCAGCACCACCTAAACCATCTGCTTGGATTGACGATTTGGTCGTTGATTATGGCAGTGAAGATGGAAAGAAATATGATGTAGGTGGTTGTTCGGAAGACTGGATATTAATTAGATTGTCGGCATCCCCGCTATCGTTTGATTTTTCGATTAAATCAACCGGTACAAATCAGGACAAACCATACCTTGATATCCCTGACCGCAGAACGATTAACAATCTAGAGCACGTCCACTTTACTCGGGGTCATATCCGCACGACGTAAAATAGTTGGCGCACTCTTTGGGTTTGAAGAGCGGGACGATTTCGCCGACCGTGTCCCACAGAGCTT
>NZ_JAQAHD010000024.1:0-56145 GCF_027871605.1 Agrobacterium sp. CFBP 3001 | reverse complement strand
GAGACCCGGGCTCATCCACGGGATCAATGTCCCCAGGGGGGATCGGTCTTCCATCCGCCACCGCACAAGCGACAATAGCACAGCGCGGCGAAATCAAGTTACAAGGGGGCACGCTCTCCGAAATCCGGCAACGTTGCCCCCTCATCTGACCCTTCGGGCCATCTTCTCCCCGGCGGGGAGAAGAAAGACGCCGAACCGATGCAGCCCGATTGGGGTATAGACCTTTAAAGGCCCTCCTTACCGCGCACCCCACGTATCCGTCAGACGATACCCTTCCGGCCACGGATCGGACGGGTCGAGCATGTGCTGGTGGATACCGGTGATCCAGCCTCGGCCGGAGATTTCCGGCAGGATGGCCGGGCGGTCGCCGACTGTTGTGGTCCCGAGGATACCGCCGGTGAAGGTCGAGCCAATCAGCGACACCGCCGTCAACGTTTCCCCTTCTTTCATTTCGCCGCGTGCATGCAGCACGGCCATACGGGCCGAAAGCGCCGTGCCGGTGGGGGAGCGGTCCACCTTGCCCGGCTGGATGGCAACGGCGGCCCCTGCCCGCAGACCTTCGGCCGTACGTTCCACCTTGCCGGCGAAGAGGCAGAAAGAAAAATGCCGCCAATCCGGGTTTTCGGGATGATCGAAGCCCAGAGCCTTGTTGGCGGCATTGGTGATGCGCACGCCGAGGCGGGCAATCTCATGCGCCTCTTCCGGCTTCAGGCTGAAGCCCATAGCTTCGGCATCGACGATGACGAAGCTGTCGCCGCCATAGGCCGTGTCCACTTTCAGCGTACCGAGGCCTTCAACCTCGAGTTCGACATCGAGCTTTGCGGCAAAGCTGGGCAGGTTCTGCACGAAAATGCGCTCGGCCTTGCCGTTGCGGCATTCGGCGCGCACTTTCACCAGCCCGCCTGGCGCTTCCAGCAGCATATGGGTTTCCGGCTCCTGCATCGGTACGATGCCGCCATCCAGAAGTACGGTGGAAACGCAGATGGAGTTGGAGCCGGACATGGGCGGCGTGTCTTCCGGCTCCATGATGATGAAGGCGGCATCCGCATCGGGATGTTTCGGCGGCACCAGCAGGTTGACGTGCCGGAACACGCCGCCACGCGGCTCGTTGAGCACGAAATTGCGCAGGGTCTCATCGCGCGCGATGAAGCGGCTCTGCTCCCAGATCGTCTCGCCCGGCGGCGGCTTCACTCCACCGACGATCACGTCCCCGACTTCCCCTTCCGCATGGGCGGAAATCACATGAACGGTCTTGATACTGCGCATTCAAAACTCCTTAGGAAAGCCATGAAGGAAGAAGGGACGGAGCACGGCCGGTCAGCGCGCTTTCCACGCAATCGGCAAGGCTGCCGAAGCGCACTGCGCGACCGCTGAGGCCGGGTCCGTAATGGGCGTATTTGCCGGAATTGGTCATCAGGGCACGGGTCTTCGTCGGGAAGACCGGCTCGGAAATGGAGCACCAGCAAAGATCAGGCAGCACCTGCACGCCGCTGTCGCGCAGGCTTTGCAAAGTGCCATCCAGCCCGGCCGCATCGATGACCTGCTGGCCGGCTGTGACGATGACGGCGACATCCGCGTGACGCCGGCGGCCGGCAAATTCAGCCGCAAGCGCGTGGCACTCCTCCAGCGAGGCATGCGGGCTGCCGATGGCGACAAGTTGCACCTCTTCCGGTCCCTCATTTAGAAGCGACCAGCCGGCGGCCATATCGGAGAGTGAGACGGTGACGATATCGGCCGTTTCGAGAGGCGGAAGAGCAGCTTCCGGTGTTACGCCCTCTATATGAAGCATGGGCGCAGCGGATGTGGTGCCGAAAGCGGCGCAAAGCGCCTTTAGATCATCCCGTGATGGCTTTGCAGGATCAAGGCCGCGCAGCAGCGGAATGCAATCCGGCGCGGCCTTGCCCGCCAGATAACCGACGAGCGGCCAGAAGGCATCATCCACACCCTGCGGCAACGCCACATTGACGATGCGCTGAGGACGGCGATTTTCCTCCAGATAGACGCCGGCAAGCGGCGCCCTGCCCGTAAGCGCGATGCAGAGATCGAGAAAATCCGGATGTTTCGCCGTGCGCGCGCCAAGAACCGTATTGGCGAAGATCACAGCGTTCGATTCGGCCCAGGCGATCATGTCGCCGGCCTGCGGCGCGCTGTCGAGCAGGTAAGGCGAACAGGTGAAAGTCGGGCGACAGCCCATGCGCACATAGGCATCCGCCAGCCTTGCGGCCGGATCGCCGAAATCCTCCGGCATGCCCTGCGAACGCCAATGCGCCTTGTCCACAGAAATGGCGTTCATGGTCGTCGGCACCCGTACCTTCGCGCCCATCGCCGCCATTTTTTCCGCGAAGGTGAGATTGGCGGGGCTGGCATAGATGCAGCCATCAATGTGGCCCTGCGTCACATCGACAAGCGCCGATGCCCCCTGCTGGGCGGCCATGGCGACGGTGATGCGCATGGCCTGCTGCACGGCGATGCCATCGCGTCCTTCGAGCTTGGCCCGGTCGTCATCCCCAAGATCGAGATGCGCCGTCGCCGGCGGGGTGATGGCAAGGGAAACGCCATCGGCTTCGATGGCCGTCTCATCGATACGGACATGAACGGCTTCGGAGAACCGGGCGAAATTTTCCGCGTCCAGGCGCAGCACCGGCAAAGGCTTGCCGAACATTTCGGCGGCGATCAGCGCGCCCAGCGTCAGCACGTCTTCGGCCTCGCAGAAGACCAGCGCCGAGGGCGCACGGCCCGTCAGGATTAGATCGAGCAAGACGCCCGAACCGGTACAGGAGCCACGGCTGGTGGGCATGAACAGCACACCGCCGGTGAGACAGATGCCATGCAACGGGTGGTGCACGTCGATGACCCGGCCGGTGGCGGGATCGACCCCGCCCCAGAAACTCAGCGCTTCGGTCGTCGCAATCACGGGACCTTCGGCCGAACCGGCCAAAATGCTGCGGGCTTCAGGAACGGCTGTTGTCGAGAGGGAAGAAGACATCGGAAATCCCCGTCAGAAGCGTTGCGGCGAAAATGCCCTTGTATCGATGGCGGGTTTTTGCCCCGTCAGAAGATCGGCGACGATGCGGGCCGTGCCCGCCGATTGCGTCAACCCCAGATGCCCGTGGCCGAAAGCATAAACCACCCGCGCCGTGTGCCGTGCTTGGCCGATGGCCGGCAGGCTGTCCGGTAGCGAGGGGCGAAAGCCCATCCACTGCTTGCCGCCTTCGGTCTTCAGGCCCGGCAGGAAGGCTTTCGCCTTGGTCAGCAGCGCTTCGGAACGGGCGAAATTGGCCGGAAGCTCCAGTCCGCCCAGTTCCACCGCGCCACCGACGCGGATGCCGGAGGAAAGCCGCGTGACGACGAAACCATGGCCGCCGAAAGTCACCTGCGTGCGCAGATCAAAGGCGCCAGACGGCAGGGTCGTATTATACCCCCGTTCGGTTTCCAGCGGAATTTTTTCCCCGAGCGAACGGGCGATGCGATGCGAAAAGGCGCCGGCCGCCAGCACTACCCTGGCGGCCTTGCGGGTGCGCCCATCATGGCTCACCGCCTCCACACCGTCTTCCAGCGGCCTGAGCGAAGCGATATCGAGGCATTCGATACGGCCGCCAATGGTGCGGAAATGCTCAGCCAGCGCCAGCGTATAAAGCTTGGGGTCGGCGATGGAATACCAGCCGGGCGTGAACGTGCCGCAGGTGAAACGCGGCGCGATGCCGGGCTGTATCTCGGCCATCTGTTCGGCATTGAGATGCCGGAACTCAATGCCGTGCCGCTCGCGCGCCTTCCAGCCGGGAAGCGAGGCTTCGAATTCCGCCTCGCTTTCATAGACCTGGAGGTTGCCCTCCTTGCGCAGCATGGCGATGGTGTCGGTCTTTTTCAGGAACGGCTCCAGTTCGGCCTTGGCGAGATCCATCAGCGCCGTCTGGGCGGCGGTGGAATGCTCCACCTTCGAAGCGGTGCAGGCCCGCCAGAAGCGGAACATCCACGGCGCAATTTTCAACGCATAGGCCGGCGGCACGCTGAGCGGACCGAGCGGATCGAGAAGCCACTTCGGCGCTTTCCAGAGAATGCCGGGCGATGCCAGCGGCAGGATATCGGTGAAGGCGAAGGCGCCGGCATTGCCGGCGGACGCGCCCGCCGCCGGTCCCTCGCGGTCGATGACCGTGACCGACAGGCCACGGCCCTGCGCCGCAATTGCCGCCGAGAGGCCGACGACGCCGGCCCCGATGACGATGACATCATTGGCTGGCATTACCGCACGCTCGCCAGGAATTTCTGCGTTTCAGCGTGCTGCGGCGCGCCGAACAGCTGGTCCGGCGTACCGATTTCCGCCATCACGCCCTGATGGAAGAAGGCTACGCGGTTCGAGACATCGCGGGCGAAGGCCATTTCGTGCGTGACGCAGATCATCGTCATGCCCTCATCCGCCAGCATCTTCAGCGTGTCGAGCACTTCGCCGACCAGCATCGGATCGAGCGCGGAGGTCACTTCGTCGAACAGCATATATTCGGGCGACATGGCGAGCGCGCGGGCAATCGCCATACGCTGCTGCTGGCCGCCGGACATGCGGTTCGGGTAGACCTTCAGCTTTTCGGCAAGACCGACATGGGTCAATTGTTTGACGGCGATTTCCTCGGCCTGCTCCTTGGAGATGCCAAGAACCTTGCGCGGCGCCAGCATGACGTTCTCAAGCACGGTCAGATGCGGAAAGGCGTTCCATTGTTGGAAAACGATGCCGACCTTGCGGCGCAGCTTGTTGAGGTCGGTCGATTTGGCATGCACTTCCGTGCCGTCGATGACGATCTTGCCGCTATCGATCGGCTCGAGGCCGTTGATGCAGGTCAGCAACGTCGACTTGCCGGAACCGGAGCCGCCGATAATGGTGACCACCTCGCCCTTGTTGACGGTGAGGTTGATCCCTTTCAGAACCTCCAGCGGGCCGAAGGATTTGCGGACGTTTTCGATCTCAATCATTGGGGGACCACCGTCTTTCGAGATACCCGCCGAAACGGGCGATGGGGAAGCTGATAAGGAAGTAGATGGCGCCGCAGATCATCAGGATCGTCAGCGGTTCCTGCAGGCGGGTGACGAGAATCTGCGAGGCGCGCAGAAGCTCGATGAGGCCGAGCCAGAGCACCAGCGCCGAATCCTTCATGACACCGAGCGTGAGCCCGATCCATGCGGGCAGCGACACGCGGGTGGCGAGCGGCAGCACGATGTAGCGCATATCCTGCGACCAGGTCATGCCCAGCGAACGGCAGGCGCGGCGCGTATTCGACGGCACGGCATCGATGCCGCCGCGCACGATCTCGGTGCAATAGGCCGCCGTATAAAGCGACAGCACCACGCAGGAGGTGGTGAATGGCGGCCAGCCGAGCTTGGCGATCGACTGGAAGGCGTTGCCGAGCACGAGCTGGATGAGCAGCGGCACGGAACGGAAAATATCCAGCACGAAGGTCAGCGGCAGCGACCAATAGGGGCCGAACTGGAAACGGATGATACCGAAGATGATCCCCATGATGGTGCCCGCCGTGACGGCGACGGCGGTGACGGCAAGCGTCATACCGGCACCCTTGGCCAGGAAGGCGAGATCACTCCAGGTGAGAGCGGTTTCAAACATGGCTCACCTCTCTCAATAACGGAACAGACGCGCGGCCAGCAATCTGGCGGCGAGCGTGACGATCTTGGCGATCACGTAATAGATGACCGCGGCGAGCGCGAAAAATTCGAAGGTGCGGAACGAGCGCGCATTGAGCGCCTGCGTCACACCGGCGAGATCCGTATTCATGCCGACCGTGACACCGAGCGAGGTCATGAGGATTGCCCAGACCATCTGGTTGGTGGCGGGCAGGAACGCAACGCGCAGCATCTGTGGCAGGATGATCAGCCGGAAGGTCTGCATCGAGGTCATGCCGAGCGAACGGCCGGAGCGCGTCTGCGTATCGGGAATGGCCTTTAGCGCGCCACGGAAATTTTCCGCCAGATAACCGGCATTGTTGAAGGCGATACCGACCAGAAGCGCCGTATAGGGGCTCAAATGAATGCCGAAATTGCCAAGGCCGAAATGGGCCATGTAAATCTGGAACAGCGCCGGCGTGTTGCGGGCGATTTCCACCCAGACGGCGGCGAAAGCGCCGAGAATGCGGTTACCGGAAAGCCGGAACAGCGTCAGCACGATGGCGCAGGAAAGACCGATCACCATCGACAGAATGGCGATCTGCAGCGTCACCACCGCACCGTCCAGAAGCTGCGGCAGAGCCTTCAGCGCCTGATTCCAGTGGAATGTATAATTGAACATTAAGCGTCCCGCCTTTTCAGAAACGATCAACGGCGCGATAATCTTGACCGCGCCGTTTACGAAAAGTCCTGATCAGCGATAAACGCCGTTGACGGTGAGCGAAGGAACTTCGCCGCCAACCCATTTTTCATAGAGTTCGGCGTAACGGCCGGTGCGAACCTGCTGGTTGATGAAGAGGTTCAGGTAGTTGATGAAGCCATATTCGTCACGGTTGGTGAAGAGCGCGACATAATCGATGTCATAGGGCGCCTTGCCGACCACGGAGATGCCCGCGAACTTGCCGCCCTTGACGTTGGACTGCGCAACCGTTGAGGTGGAGACGGTGGCGTCGATCTGGCCCTGGCTGAGCGCGAGGAACACATCGGCCTGCGTCTGGTACGGACGGAATTCGCCGGTGCCCCATTCCTTGACCGTCTTTTCGAGCGCGATTGCCTCGAACGTGCCGGCAGTCGCGCCGACCGTCTTGCCCTTCATGTCCTCGAAGGACTTGATGCCCGACTTGTCGTTGGCGGTAACGGCCATTTCGAAAGCGAAGTAAGGCACGGTCATGCCGACCGTCTTGGCGCGCTCCAGCGTATCGGAGGTGGACGCAACGCCCACATCGACGCGGCCGGACATCAGCGCCGGAATGCGCTCGGGGAACGGCGTTTCGACGATTTCAGCCGTGACGCCGAGCGCCTTGGCAAGATCGTTGCAATAATCGACATCGAAGCCGATTGGGTTGTTGGCGTCATCACGCGCGCCCATGGGCGGGAAATCGAGCACGACGGCGCAACGCAACGTGCCAGATGAAATGATGTCGTCAAGTTTGTCGGCCTTGGCCGGCGTAATAGCGAAAGTGGCGGCCAGGAGGCCGGCGACGATGACCGATTTTTTCATTCTTTATTTGCTCCCACAATTGGTCTGCCCTTGAAGGCGCGGTCACTATTTCCCCATGGCGGCGATAAATCAACATAAAAATACAACGAGTATACAAAAAGAATTTTTGCACCTGCGAACTGATGAGGTATCGCGAATGATTACGCAAGCCAGCGCGGGGGGAGCGGACAAGGTTGGCTAAACGTCCGGCATCCTCATTCCGTGGTTGTCACAGGAATCTGGCCAGCCCAAATCTTCGGGCTGAAAGAGGCTTTCCGACGCACAGACGCGCCGACCCGGATTTCTGTGACAAGCACAGGAATGACGGCTTAAGGTGTCTTCGCGTTTTGAGAGGGTCACCTTCTGCTCTGACTGAGCTTCATCGAAAAGACACGTTGCAATAACCACACCTTTGTATACTTTATGTATTCAAAATGTGCGAGCCCTATCGGAGGACTATGATGAGCGACACGACCACCTTGACCATTGAGGCACTTTTCCAGCGGGTCGAGTCGATTTTTTTGAGGGCCGGGCTGAATGATGTACAGTCGGGAGCGCTGGCGCGCGTCATTACTGCCGGTGAGCGGGATGCCTGCAAGTCCCACGGCATCTACCGTATCGAAGGCGCGCTCCGCACCGTCAAGGCCGGCAAGGTGAAGCCCGATGCGATACCTGAAGTGGCAGAAGACGACGGCACGGCCATCGTGAAAGTCAATGCCCATGGCGGCTTCGCCAACCCCGCCTTCGAACTTGGTCTGCCGGTTCTGGTGGAGCGGGCGAAACGCGCGGGCATCGCTGCACTCGTCATCAATGACTGCACGCATTTCTCGGCGCTCTGGCCGGAAGTCGAGGGACTGACCGAAAACGGTCTCGCCGGGCTGGTCATGTGCCCGAGCTATTCCACCGTTGCGCCCACCGGCGGCAGCAAGCCGCTGCTTGGCACCAACCCCTTCGCCTTCGGCTGGCCGCGCAAGGACACCTCCCCTTATGTCTTCGATTTCGCGACCTCGGTTGCGGCCCGCGGTGAAATAGAACTGCACCGGCGGGCCGGAAAGCCCCTGCCGGAAGGCTGGGCTCTGGATGCCGACGGCAAGCCGACGACCGACCCGGAAGCGGCCCTTGCCGGCTCCATGCTGCCCTTTGGCGGCCACAAGGGATCGGCCATCGGCACCATGATCGAGCTTCTCGCCGGCATCATGATCGGCGATCTCACCAGCCCCGAAGCGCTCGAATTTCTCGGCACCACCACGCTTGCCCCGACCCATGGCGAGTTGATCGTCGCTTTTTCGCCTGAGGCCTTCGCCAAGGGGCGCCCCGGCGATCCTTTCCAGCGCGCGGAAGTGCTGTTCGACGCCATCATCGGCCAGGGCGCCCGCCTGCCCTCGGGCCGCCGCTTCACTGCACGCGCGAAGTCCGAAAGCGAAGGCATTACCCTCACCGCCGCCGAAATGGCCGGGCTCGACCGGCTGTTGGAAAAGGGGCTGGACGCGGTTTCCTGACCGCGTGTGGATGTGGAAATAAAAAAAGCCCGCAATCGCGGGCTTTCTCATAACGACAGCGTCACTCAGCTTTCTTTGCGACTGCATAGCATCCCCGCTCCGTCACCCCGGACTAGATCCGGGGTCCAGCGCGATCAAGTCCTTGATCGCGGAAGAGTCCTTTCACGGCGCAGACGCGCCGTGGCTGGATGCCGGATCTAGTCCGGCATGACGGAAAAGAGACATCAAATCTCATCACATACAAAAAAGGCCCGCAGTTGCGGGCCTTTTGTTTTCACGTCAGCGAATGCTCAGGCCGCCTTGCAGGCCTGCACGGCGCCCGGAAGCTTGCTCCAGTCGGCATACCAGCTGTTGAACAGCTTGAACTGCGCCTCGACATAACCGCGCTGGCTGTCCGTCAGGGCGTCAGTTTCATTGAAGTGCAGCGTGTATTCCTTGTCGCCCTTCAGCACCATCATGTGCTTGAAATAGAGAACCAGATCCGGGCCTTCGTCGAAGGACGAGAGAACGGCGAGCGCCTGTTCCAGCTCCAGCGCGCGGGCGCGGGCATCTGCATCGCCCTTGGCGGCGGCCTGCGACAGCTTGCAGAGGTGAATGACTTCCTTCGGCAGAACATTGCCGATGCCGGTGATGGCACCGGTGGCGCCGCAATTGACGAAGCCATGGAAAACAGCCGTATCGACGCCGATCATCAGGGTCACCTCGTCATCGCGGCTGGTGATGTTTTCGGCAGCGTAACGCATATCGGCCGGGCCGCCGAATTCCTTGAAGCCGACGAGGTTCTTGTGCTCGGCGCGCAGCGCGAAAAAGAGATCGGCGCGGGTAGCGAAGCCGTAATAGGGGCTGTTGTAGATGACGGCCGGGATTTCCGGTGCGGCCGAGAGGATGGCCTTGAAGTGCGCCTTCTGGGCAGCGATGACCGAACCGCGCGACAGGACGCGCGGAATGACCATCAGGCCCTTGGCGCCAACCTTCTGGGCGTGAGCGGCATGGGCAACGGCAGATGCCGTGTTGACCGCGCCGGTGCCGACGATGACCGGAATGCCGGCTTTCACCAGGCGCTCCACGCCTTCCATGCGCTGCTCGTCCGTCAGGAGCGGCCAGTCGCCCATGGAGCCGCAATAAACGACGGCCGACATGCCATCGGCAATCAGTTCCTTGCCCTTGCGAACAAGCGCATCGAAATCAGGGGTGCGATCATCCTTGCAGGGGGTCATCAAGGCGGGAATCACGCCGGAAAAAATGCTGGCCGTCATTTCAAGCTCCTAAGGGACATGTTTTTCGGGAATGGACGCACCTCCGCGCCACCCTTTCGACAAGGACATTACAATCTTGTATTTTATTTGTCGACAAGAAATCGACAAGCTACAGATTTATTTCCAGACGCTCGTTTCGCACCAGCAGTTTCTGCACCTGCCGCACGATCTGCTCGGCGTGCTCACGGGCCAGTTTCTCGGAAAGAACGGTATCACGCGCAGCGATAGCCGCGATGATCTCATCATGATCGTCGACGAAACGCTTCGGCAAACGATCGTCATAGGACTGGTAATAAAGCCGGAGGATGCGTCGTCCCTCGTCCAGCAGCCGCTTGAACAGGCTGGTAAAATAGGGATTGCGCCCGGCCTCGGCGATGGAAAGATGCAGGGCGGCATTGGTGGAAATCATCGCCAGCGCATCCTGCTCCTCCACCGCAATGGCGAATTCCGCATTATGGGCGCGGATGCCGGCCAGATCCTCCGGGCGGTGATATTGCGCGGCAAGCTGCGTCGTTACCCGATACATCAACACCAGCGCATCGAAATAGGTGTGCATGTTGAGGAAATCGATGTTCGACACCATGGTCGAACGGTTCGGCAACGTATCGATGAGCCCCTCGCCCGAAAGCCGCACCAGCGCCTCGCGGATCGGCGTGCGCGACATCTTGAACCTTTCGGCGAGTTGCACCTCATCGATGGGGCTGCCCGGCGGCAGAACCAGATCGAGAATCTCGTCGCGCAGCAGATCATAGACCATCTTCACGCCGGAGCCGCGCTTTCGCTCGGCAGAAGCAATTATATCCGTCATTATCACATCCCTCTTGTCGACATAAAGAGTACTATTATATTTTTTCGCGATCAACGCCGCGCAGCGCCGCAGCATCTTCGAATGGCGGAATAATTGTTCAAAAACAACAAAAAGCCGTCGCGAAAATTGCCCGCGACGGCTTTTGATCGTTCAGTTTGTGGCGTGGACGCTGTTTTTAGGGTATCGCCAACTCAAGAAGGCGATTTAATCAGGACCGCGCTCCTCAAGCCAGCATCAATTGCGCAGGCCGGTGGCGACGACCGAAATCTTGAAAGCGCCGTCCAGCGTCGGGTCGAAGGAAGCGCCCATCACCACATCGGTTTCTTCGCTCACCGCCTCGCGTACCAGCGTCATTGCCTCATCGATCTCATAGAGCGTCAGATCGTTGCCACCGGAAATGGAAACAAGAGCGCCCCGCGCTTCCTTCAGCGACGGTTCGCCGAGCAGCGGGTTGGCAATGGCTGCGGCAGCCGCTTCCGAGGCGCGCTTTTCACCCTTGGCCTGCGCCGTGCCCATCAGCGCCCGGCCGCCATTCTTCATGACATAGCGCACATCGGCGAAATCGAGATTGACCAGGCCTTCGCGCAGGATGAGATCTGTGATGCAGCGCACGCCAAGCGACAGAACCTTGTCGGCCGTCTTCAGCGCATTTTCGAAGGTCGTGCCGGCATCGGCAATGCGCAGCAGGTTCTGGTTGGGGATGACGATGACGGTATCTGCCGTGTTGAGCAGGTTGGCGAATCCATATTCGGCAGCCCGCATGCGGCGCGCGCCTTCGAAACTGAAGGGAAGCGTCACGACACCGACGGTGAGGATGTTCTTCGCCCGGCAGGCTTCGGCGATGACGGGGGCAGCGCCCGTGCCGGTGCCGCCGCCCATGCCGGCGGTGATGAAACACATGTCGTAGCCGCTCAGGTGATCCATGATCTCGTCAAGTGAATCGATCGCTGCCTGCCGGCCAACCTCGGGATCGGCGCCTGCGCCGAGCCCGCCGGTCAGTTCGGAGCTGAGCTGCACGAGCCGCGGCGCGTTGGTCTTCTTCAGCGCCTGCGCATCCGTATTGGCGGCGATGAAATCGACGCCACCGATGCCCTCGGCAATCATGTTGTTGATCGCGTTGCCGCCACCGCCACCGACGCCGACGACGGCGATATTGGGCGTGTTGCGGGCAATGGTGGCGCGCGGAGACTGGGTCATCGTCTTATTCTCTTTCTAAACTCATAGGGTCCCGCGCCGTTCTTTGACTGCGGCACGCGAATGATCGGCAAGGTTACAGCGCTTCCTCCCCGATGGGGAAAAGAGGCTGTAACGCTTTGAATTTTCATGCCGGCCTTTCACCCCATAATGGCGAAAGAACGGTGTTCCAGGGGGCGAAAGATGCTCCACGGCGACGTTCTCCGACCCCTTCCCCGGATGAAAACCGAACCGAATCAACTGCTTCGCTCTTGTAAGGTGATAGCCGAAAAGGCACACCGTTTACACTCCATTCACTATGTTTATCTCACTTTGGAACGAGTTGCGCCGAGAAGTGTTTGCATGCCGACCGCGCTGGAGCGGCGGGAAATAAAACGGAACCGGTCCCGCCGCTCCGGGTTTAGTTGAAGCCTCGGATGATCCGCAACCGCGATTCAGTTTTCAATCCGTTGCTCTGAAACACAGAATGGAGGCAGGCATATGTTGGCAGACGTCTTGCAAAACGAACCGGGTTTCCGCACGGAACAGCCGCGTGTGCTGATCGTGGAAGACGAATTCCTCATCGCCATGGATATAGAGGATTCCATTTTGCAGGCGGAAGAAGAGGCAGATGTCATCGGTATCGCCAACCGGCTGGAAGACGCCGTGGCGCTTGGCAGCCGCGCCGATATCGCCTTTGTCGACGTCAACCTTGCAGACGGACAGACCGGCCCGGAAATCGGACGGCGGCTTTCACAAGATCATGGCGTGGTGGTGATCTTCATGACGGCAAACCCCGAAGTCGTCGTCAATCTCGGCATCGGCGCCGGCGTAATCGCCAAACCCGTGCCGCAGGATGCCGTGGAGCAGTGCCTCGCCTATGCCCTTGCCAAACGTGCAGGCGCCCACGCCGTGACGCCCATCGGCATGATGGCTTTCGACTGAGATATTTCCTGAAGACAAAGGCAAGTTTCTGAAAACAAAAAAGCCTGCCGCGGGAGGAGGTGCGGCAGGCTTTTTGAAAAGATGAACAGCGATATGGGAGGAGGAAAACCGCTGTCCCCGGGGCAATCCTTTGGGAGGAGGAGTAGGATCACCCGCTTTACCAAAAGGATGTGGGAGGAGGTACATCCCTTTCGATGATTGGAAGATAGCATTTTTCTGCGTATTTGACAGGCATAAGCTTGCAGTACAGATATGCATTCAATGCATGGCGATATTCATCGCCTGACGTCGAGAAAACCCCGCCCTTCGGCTGGCACTTCGACATCGCCGGATTATCTGGCGGATATTCGCGGCAGAAGCATCCCATATCCCCAAAACAAAAACGCCCGCTGAGCGGGCGTTTGTGCATTCAAAAGAGGCGATATCGCCTTGATTACCTGCCAACGGCGGCGCGGGCGACGCTGGTGATCTGGCTACGATCGATACCGAGATCGTGCAGTTCACGGGTGCTCATACGGCCGAGTTCGTTGATGGTCTGACGATATTTGCGCCAGTTATTGAAGCTGCGTGCTACGTTCATGACATTACCCTTTCTGAGGTTTAGGTGACGTCAGTAACGTTTTCGTTCCGGCGTCCTTTGATGCCCCCTATATGCGCTTTTCGATGACGAATTAACAGGCAGAATAAGGCAATCCACCCATGCGCCAGACGCAAGGGTTCCCCATGACACTTTGCGACGAAAAAGAAACGTGACTAAAATTCAGACGGTTCGCCGGGCCTAGAACCGCCCCCCGCCGCTCAGAACTTGTAGCGGACGCCGAATACGTTGGCGTTTGTGGCGCCTTTCATATTGCCCAGTGTTTTGCCACCGCCGGAACGGTGGTGAAGACGCCAGAAGAATTCCGTCGAAGAATCCTCGCTGAAGGACACGTTGATTTCCGGTCCCAGATAAAACAGGACATTCGCGTTGCCGTTGTCCTTGATTTCCTGTTCCCGCTCGCGGCCACGCTGCGCATCCGTGACGAGGCTGAGGCCGGCGGTAAAGCTCGGCGTGATGAACAGCCGCTCTCCGAGCCTGATCTGCTCGTAACGTGCAACCGGACCCGCCCAGACTTCACCGGTAAAGCCCTTGCCAAATCTGGCGGCGACGCCGATTTCGCCGCCGAGTTTCACGTTACCGATGTGGTAGGGGTAGAACTGATAGCCGCCGCCCAGAATGGCATTGCGCTCATATTCCACCGGAATGAGGGCTGCACTTTTCAGCATGTCCTCTTTCGTCAGGACGCCGCCGAAACCGAATATCGCTTCGCTCGTCTCCGACGTCATATCTTCTGACGCAAGAGATGGCGTTGCCGCCAGTGCGATCATGGCTGCCAGTGACAGACGTGCTGCAATATTCATTTTGCTACTCCTGAACAAAGCCCGCTTACCCAGCCGTCCTCATAGGCATATTCACGGAAGGCGAACATACCGTTACCGAACACAATTAATTCAACTTGCGCGGAAATAGGCGGAATCAGCGCAGGAAACGCCTGAAACGGCGAAGCGCGAAAACGAAAAGCGCGGAGCCGATGGCCAGCAGCGCCAGCAATTGCGGCCAGACCACATCCAGCCCCGCCCCCCTGAAAAGCACCGATTGCGCCAGTATGACGAAATGGGTGTTGGGTGCGAGAAGCATGATGTACTGGATGATATCAGGCATGCTTTCACGCGGCGTCATGGCGCCGGAGAGCACCTGCAACGGCAGCAGGAACAGGATCAGCAGCATGCCGAATTGCGGCATGGAGCCTGCAACGGTCGCAAGGAAGATGCCCATCGACGTCATGGCGAAGAGCTGCAACGCCGTTCCGAGCAGGAAGAGCAAGAGCGAGCCTTCGATTGGAATGGCGAGCAGGCCCCTGACGACTACGAACAGGGAAAATGCGGAGGCCACCAGCACGACAAGGCCCATGGACCAGACCTTGCTGAGCATGATTTCCAGCGGCGTGACCGGCATGACCAGCAGATGCTCGACCGTGCCATGCTCGCGCTCGCGAATGAGCGCGGCCCCCGTCAGCACGATCGACAGCATGGTGATAGCGGTGATGATGTTGTTGATCGACCCGAACCACGACTTGTCCAGCTCCGGGTTGAAACGGGAGCGTAGCGTCAGGTCCACCGGCACCGACGTCGCACCGCGATAACGGTTGATATATTCCTGAACTTCACTCGTTACGATGCTCTGCACGTAACCGCCGCCACTGAAAGCCTGGCTCATGCGGGTGGCGTCGATATTGAGCTGGATAGCGGGTTGCTGCCCGGCCATCAGCCGGCGCTGGAAATCCGGCGGGATATTGAGCGCGAAGGTATCGAGGCCCGCATCCATGCGCTTGTCCATTTCCGCAATGGAAATCTGCTTCGGCGGGGAGAAATAGGGCGGATAAAAAGCCGTGCTGATGCGCCCTGAAAGCGGTGACTGATCCTCGTCGACGATGGCGATGGCGGCATTGTTCAGCGTCTCCGGCAGCGCGCTGGAGCCGGTGTAGATCTGCAGCGTGAAGGCGTAGACGATGAGCAGCAGCAACATGCCGTCACGCGCAAGGCCGCGCAGTTCCTTGATGCCGAGCTGGAAGATGTTGGACGAAAACAGCCTCATGACGCCTGTTTCCTCAAAAGTGCGGCGCCGGCAATGAGAAGCAGCGGAATGGCAATGAGAAGCGGCAGGAACGAGCCGGAAAGCCCGGCGAAATCCAGCCCCTTGGAGAAGGTGCCGCGCGAAATGGTCATGAAATAGGTGGCGGGATAGATATTGCCGATAAAGGCGCCCGCCCCCTGTAGCGACGAAACGGGATCGATCATTCCCGAATATTGCGTTGCCGGAATGAGCGTCAGCAGGGCCGTGCCGAAGATCGCCGCGATCTGGCTCTTCATGAAGGACGACATGAGAAGGCCGATGGAGGTGGCGATGACGACATAGAGCAGCGCTCCCGTCGCATAGGCGAGATAACTTCCGGTGAAGGGCACCTGGAAGATGAAGATGGCGAAGGCCGTCAGAAGCAGGAAATTGAGCATGCCGAGGGCGACATAAGGAAGCTGCTTGCCGATCAGGAATTCCAGCCGGGTGGTCGGCGTCACGTAAAGATTGACGATGGAGCCGAGTTCCTTTTCCCTGACGACGCTGAGCGCCGCCAGCATGGCGGGAATGAGCATGAGCAGCAGCGGAATGACCGCCGGCACCATGGCGACGAGGCTTTTGACGTCCGGATTGTATCGATAGCGCGTTTCGATGCTGAAAGTGCTTTGCGTCGCCCCGCTGCCGTAAATCTCGGCCGCCTTGCGCGCCAGCCATGTCTGGTGCATGCCCTGCACGTATCCGCGAACGGTTTCCGCCCGCTGCGGCATGGCGCCGTCGATCCAGGCGCCCACCTCCACCGTCTTGCCGCGCAACACGTCGCGGCCGAAACCGGGGGGGATTTCGATGGCAAGGCTGAGTTCCCCGTCACGCATCCGTCGGTCCATATCGGCATAATCGCGGATCGGTTCCTTCTCGATGAAATAACGGGAGCCGGCAATGTCGAGCACGTAATCGCGGCTGATGGTGGAATCGTCACGGTCCAGCACCGCGAAGGTCAGGTCCTCGACATCGAGATTGATACCGTATCCGATGACGAACATCAGGATGACGCTGCCGAGCACCGCCAGCGTGCCGCGAATGGGATCCCGCTGCAGTTCCAGCGCCTCGCGGCGCGTATAGCTGAACATGCGCCTGAAATCGAAAAACCTCTTACGATTGGGTGCAGCATGTTGCGTCGCTGGCACCTCCGCTGTCGCGACGGGCGCTGCTGCAGGCTCCGCCTTTTTGACGCCGGAAGCATCTTCGAGATAGGCGACGAAAGCCTCTTCCAGCGTTGCCGCATTGCGGCTTTTGGTAATCGCATTGGGCGTATCGCTGATCAGCACCTTGCCGGCATGCATCAGCGAAATCCGGTCGCAGCGCTCCGCCTCGTTCATGAAATGGGTGGAGATGAAAATGGTGACATTGTCGTTGCGCGAGAGATCGGCAAGGATTTGCCAGAACCCGTCCCGTGCCACCGGGTCGACGCCGGAGGTCGGTTCATCGAGGATGAGAATATCAGGCGAATGGATCATCGCCACCGCCAGCGACAGCCTCTGCCGGATGCCGAGCGGCAGGTCGTCCGGCAGGGTTTCCATGACCGCACCGAGATCGAAACGCTCGGCCATTTCGGCGATACGCGGCTGAATGGTCTCTTCCGGCAGCTTGAACAGACGGGCGTGCAAATCGAGGTTCTGCCGCACCGTCAGCTCGGAATAGAGCGAGAAGGCCTGGCTCATATAGCCGACGCGGTGACGGATCGCCATGTCGCTGGCATCCACCTTGTGCCCGAAAAGCTTGGCCTCGCCTTCGCTGGCCGCCAGAAGCCCCGTCAACATCTTCATGGTGGTGGATTTTCCGCAGCCGTTCGAGCCGAGAAAGCCGAAAATCTCGCCGCGCGGAATCTTGAAGCTGACATTGTTGACGGCGGTAAAGTCGCCGAAGCGCATGCTGAGATGCGACGCCTCGATGGCATAGTCGCCCTCACCCGCCACCTTGCGCGGCGCGATATGGACTTCATGGTAACCCTTGCGCTTTTCTTCGGGAAGGAGCGCGATGAAGGCGGCATCGAGATTGGGTGCGGAGGTGCGCTCGAGAAGTTCGGCAGGCGAGCCGGTGGCTAATATCTTGCCGCCATCCATGGCGACCAGCCAGTCGAAACCGGCGGCCTCTTCCATATAGGCCGTGGCGACGATGACGCTCATGCCGGGACGCCCGGCCCGGATGGAATCGATCAGCTCCCAGAATTGCCGCCGCGACAGTGGGTCGACGCCCGTGGTCGGCTCATCGAGAATGAGCAGGTCGGGATCGTGGATCAGCGCGCAGCAGAGCCCCAGCTTCTGCTTCATGCCGCCGGAAAGCTTCATCGCGGGGCGGTCGGCGAAGGGCTCGAGGCCGGTACTTTTCAGCAGCTCGGCAATGCGCGCCTGCCGCTCCCTGCCGCCCTGTCCGAACAGCCTGCCGAAGAAATCGATATTCTCGAAGACGGACAGGGTGGGATAAAGGTTCTTGCCGAGACCCTGCGGCATATAGGCGATACGCGGGCAGGTATCCTCGCGGTGGCGCGGATCGGACATATCGCCGCCCAGAACCTCCACCTTGCCTTTCTGGATGGCGCGCGCGCCGGAGACGAGCGACAACAGGCTCGATTTGCCCACACCGTCAGGCCCGATAAGCCCGATCATCCGCCCGGCGGGGATCTCGACCGATATGTCGGCCAGCGCAATGGTGCTTCCGAAGGTCAACCGCACATCGGCCAATCGCGCGACCGGTGCATGCCTGTCATTCGTTGCGGGAGGCGCGACCATGGTGGCCACCGTCACTTGACGAGATTGCGTTCGAGGTTTTCCGGCCAGGCGGCCTGCGGATCAAGCCGGACATAGGCCATGCCGGGCAGCCCGGTTTTGACATATTGGATATATTTCTGCAGCAGCTCCTGCGGGATTTGCGCCCGCACCCGGAAGGTCAGCTTCTGGCGTTCTTCTTCGGTTTCGACCGTTTTCGGTGTGAACTGCGCGACATCGGCGACGAAGGAAACCTTGGCGGGGATGGTATATTGCGGGGCGGCATCCAACATCAGGCGCACATCCGAGCCCATGGACGTGCGGCCGGCCTCGGCCGTCGGCAGGAAGAACGTCATATAGACATCGCCGAGATCGACGAGGTTCAGAACCCGTCCACCGGCGGACAGCACCTCACCGGGCTGGGCGATCCGATATTGCACGCGGCCATCGCGAGGCGATTTCAGCGTCGCATCGGCGATATCAGTCTCGATGCTTTCAATATCGGCCTGCGCGGCATCCACCGCCGCCTCGGCATCGACGATCTGCGCCTTGGCGGCGTTGATTGCGGCATCGGAGGCGGCAAGCGAGGCCTCGGCGGAAGCGAGCGTGGCGCGGGCGGACTGCTCGGCGGCTTCACTGTCATCGACGATCTGCTGCGAGACGGCGTTGCCGGTCAGCAGCTGTTTCGAGCGCGCATAGGTCTTGGAGGCGGAATCGAGCTGGGCCTTGCGCTGTTCCACCACCGCCAGCGCCGAGGTCTTTTCCGCCTCCCGCTGGGCGACAAGGCTGTGGGCCGTATCGATTGCTATTTTCGCGCGGCGAAACTGTGCTTCCGCCTGACGTTTCCTCGCCTCCAGTTGAGCCGTATCCATCTGGGCAAGCACCTGCCCGGCCTTCACGAAATCGCCTTCACGCACCATGATGTCCTGAAGGCGACCGGCGGTCTTGGTGGAAATGTCGATCTCAACGGCCTCGATACGGCCGTTACTGGCTACGAAACCGGCGGGAAGTCCCTCACCCTTCAGCTTTGACCAGGAGAAATAGGCGACACCGGCAAGAACCAGAATCACCAGACCAACGAGCAAGCCTTTTTTAGACATCCGTTTTCCCCATGAACCCTTCGAATTTCAACCCTAATACGATGAAACCGAAGAAGCCAGCCACCTTTGCGTTTAGTATTCGCACCCGACACTTCTCATGTTTAAGAGGGAGATAGATCGGGTTCAGGTGATGTCTAGACGTCAAGGTGTCTTGTGGCCTTGACACAAGTCAAATGCTTTGAGGGTTTCGGACAGGCGCCTAAACCGGCTGATGATGGCAGGCCTCAGGGGTTGCAAAGCCCTATGAAACGGCCGCGTTCGGCAAAGCCGCATCATCCGCACCCCGTCACCCCGGGGCTTGATCCGGGGTCCAGCGCGATCAAGTGCTTGATCGCGGAAGAGTCTTCTCACGACGCAGACGCGCCGTGGCTGGATGCCGGATCTAGTCCGGCATGACGGAGGAGAGGGCCTGCACCTTCGTATTTTGTCGCAGCGACCGGCGCCTTACACCGCCCGCGCCCGCTTCACCTCCACCTGCGTCCATTCCGGCAGCCAGTCGCGATGGGCCAGCAGCAGATCGTCCACCAGCGACCATATCTGGTCGAGATCCAGTTCCGCCGCCGTATGCGGGTCCATCATCGCCGCGTGGAAGATGTGCTCGCGGTTTTCGCTCATCAGCGCCCGCACCGTCAGTTCCTGCACATTGATGTTGGTGCGCATGAGGGCGGTGAGCTGCGGCGGCAATTCGCCGATAAAGGTGGGCTGCACGCCGTTATGATCGACAAGGCAGGGCACTTCCGCCGCGCAATCCGATGGCAACGAGGTGATGCAGCCATTGTTGCGCTGGTTGCCGTATATCACCGAGGGTTCGCCGGTCCAGACCGAGTTGATGATGGAGGAGGCATATTCCTTTGACTGCTTTACCTCGATCTTCTCGGCCGAACGATAGGCCGCCGCCTGCCCCTTCCAGCGTTCGATCTGCTCGATGCAGCGCTTCGGGTATTCATCGAGCGGGATACCGAATTTCTCGATCAGGTCCTCTCGTCCTTCCTTGATGAAATAGGGCGTATATTCGGCGAAATGCTCGGAGCTTTCGGTGACGAAATAACCGAGCCGCGTCAGCATCTCATAACGCACCTTGTTGGGGCAGCGCGGGTTCCATCCGGGTTTTGGCGCACGGCCTTCGCGGTAACCGCGCACGAGATCGGGATAGAGGTTCTTGTAGCTTCCATCCGGCTGGCGGTGCTCGAACTCCAGGAAGAACGCCATGTGGTTGATGCCGGCGGAACGGTAACGGATTTCCTCGTATGGGATATCGAGATCATGGGCGAGTTCCATGGCCGTGCCCTGCACGGAATGGCAAAGGCCGACCTGCCGGATCGTCGGGTATTTCTCGGCAATCGCCCAGGTATTGATCGCCATGGGATTCACATATTGCAGCATGATGGCGTTGGGGCAGACGGCCAGCATGTCCTCGCAGATCTTCCACAGATGCGGCACGGTGCGCAGGCCGCGCATGATGCCGCCGACACCGAGCGTATCGGCGATGGTCTGGCGCAGGCCATATTTACGCGGCACCTCGAAATCGGTGACCGTGCAGGGCTCATAGCCGCCGATCTGGAAGGCGACGACGACGAAATCGGCACCGGCAAGCGCCTTTTTCTGGTCCGTGTAGCTCTCGGCCTTCGCCTTTGCGCCAAGCGTCGAAATCAGCTTGTTGACGACGATGGCGCTTTCTTCCAACCTCTCGCGGTTGATATCCATCAGTGCGATGGTGGCGCCCGAAAGGGCCGGACGCTGCAGCACGTCGCCGATGATGTTCTTCATGAACACCGTGGAGCCTGCGCCGATGAATGTGATCTTGGGATCTCTTGCCATGTCTACCTCCAGCATTTGAATTCAAGCGATTTCGAAGGCGGCCCGTACAAGCCGCTGAGTATATTCGGTTTTCGGATTGGTCAGCACATCCTCGACAGGCCCTTGCTCGACGATCTGCCCGCGCTGCATGACGATGACGCGGTGGCAGAGCGCGCGGACCACTTTCAGGTCGTGCGAGATGAACAGGTAGCTCAGGCCCCGCTCATCCTGCAGCTTGCGCAGGAGATCGATGATCTGCGCCTGCACGGAAAGATCGAGCGCCGAGGTCGGCTCATCGAGCAGGATGAATTCCGGCTCCAGCGCCACGGCACGGGCAATGGCGATGCGCTGCCGTTGGCCGCCGGAGAATTCATGCGGAAAACGCGAGAGGATATTGCCCGGCATGCCCGCCGCTTCCAGTGCATCACGCACCCGGTCTAGCCTCTCGGCCTTGGTTTTCCCAAGGTCGTTGATGATGAGGCCTTCCTCGATGATCTGGCCGATGGTCATGCGCGGATTGAGCGAGGCGAAGGGATCCTGAAAGACGATCTGCATACGCGAACGCAGGGGCCGCATTTCAGCGCGGGAGCGGCCATCCACCCTCTCCCCGTCAAAGATCACCTCCCCGGCAACCGGCTCGTTCAGCCGCAGCAGGGATTGGCCGAAGGTCGTCTTGCCGGAACCGGATTCACCGACAAGCCCCAGCGTCTCGTGCCGATTGAGGGTAAGCCCCAGACTGTCGACGGCGATCAGTTCCTTCAGTTCGGGTTTAAACAGCCCGCCGTAACGCATCATGAAAGAGACCCGCACGCCGCTTGCCGTCAGCAGCACGCCGGAATTTTCCGGCAGCGGCTTTGCCGTGCCATGCGGTTCGGAGGCAAGCAGCCTTTTCGTATAGGGGTGCTGCGGCGCTGCAAACAGCCGCTCCGTGGTATTGTGCTCGCGCATCTCGCCGTGCTGCATGACATAGACATAATCGGAAAACTGCTTCACGATCGTCAGGTCATGGGTGATGAGAACCACGGCCATGCCGCGCTTCTTCTGGAGATCGCGGATGAGGTTGAGGATTTGCGCCTGCACCGTCACATCAAGCGCGGTGGTTGGCTCATCGGCGATCAGCACGTCGGGATCGTTGGAGAGCGCCATGGCGATCATCACACGCTGCCGCTGGCCGCCTGAAAGCTGGTGCGGATATTGTTTGAGCCGCGCTTCCGGTTCGGGTATCTGCACCTGCCGCAGAAGATCGAGCGCCCTCGCCTCGGCCTCTTTCCGGCTGAGTTTCGAATGAACGCGGATCGCCTCGACGATCTGGCTGCCGATCGTATAGATCGGGTTCAGCGAACTCATCGGCTCTTGAAAGATCATCGAGATGCGGTTGCCGCGCAGCGCACGCCGCTGACGGCTGGAAAATTTCAGAATGTCGTCGCCGTTGAAACGCACGGTCGCGGATTTCGCAACGGTCGCCCGCTTCGTCAAAAGCCCCATGATCGTGCGGGCCGTAACGGATTTTCCCGAACCGGATTCGCCGACGATGGCAATCGTCTCGCCGCTATAAAGCTGGAAGGAAATGTCCTTCACCGCCTCCACCGTGCCGTGCTCCACCTTGAAGGTCACGGCAATGTTGCGGGCATCGATGATGGCATCGTCCTGACGGTCATCGGCGTCAAAGCGGATGGTGGGCGCATAAGTGTTGTTCTGTGCAGTAGCAACCATATTACGCTCCTCTCAATAGGGATCGACGGCATCGCGCAGGCCGTCGCCCAGCGCGTTGAAGGCGAAGACTGTGACCAGCACGAAACCGACCGGCGCGAGAATCCAGGGATAGGAACCGATGACGGAATAGGTCGCCGTATCCTGCAGCATCAGCCCCCAGGAGATGAGCGGCGGTTTCACCGCAAAACCGAGGAAACCGAGGAAGGATTCGAGCAGCACGACGCTTGGAATATGCAGTGTCACGGCGACGATCACATGGCTCATCACATTCGGCAGGATGTGCTGGAAGATGATGCGCCGGTCGGTTGCCCCGACGGCAATAGCCGCCCGCACATAATCGATGCGCGCCAGCGCCAGCGTCTTGCCGCGCACCTCGCGCGACATCTGCGCCCAGCCAAGCGCCGACATGACACCGACGACGAAAACGAGAAACACGGTGGTCGGCGCGGTGACGGGAATGAGCGACGTCAGCGCGAGATAAAGTGGCAATTGCGGAAACGCCAGAACCACTTCAACGAAACGCTGCACCCAGGCATCCAGCGGCCCGCCGAAATAGCCTGATATCAGGCCGACACTGGTGCCGATGACGGTGACGATGGCGACGACGCTCAAGGCGATGGCAAGCGAGATGCGCGAGCCATAAATGGCGCGCGACAGCACGTCGCGTCCAAACTTGTCGGTGCCGAGAAAATGCACCGGCTGGCCGTCGGTCGAACCGAAGAAGTGACGGCTCGTGGGGATAAGGCCCAGCAGTCTGTATTCCGCACCTTTGACGAAGAAGCCGAGATGGACGGGATTGTCGTAATCCGGCCCGACGATGGGCTGGAAGGTGACCGGATCAAGCTCTTCCGTTTCGGCGATGGCATAGACGCGCGGTGCAAGGCTGAAATTGCCGTCCTTGTCGGTGAAGCGCACCACCTGCGGCGGCGAGAAGCTGCCATGGGTTTCGAGCGGGTTCATCGGCGCGAAGAAATCTGCAAAGATGGCGATCAGGATCAGCAGCGCCACCAGCACCAGCCCGACCATGCCGGTGAAGGAGCGTCTGAGACGCCGCCAGACCAGCGCGAGATAGGTCTCGTTGCCATGGGCGGAACGGTCGGGTTTTGCTGCGGTGGCGGTTTCGGTCTTCATCTCGTCAAACGCCATCATCTCAGGCCCTCCCGAATTCGCGAACGCGCGGGTCAAGCATGGCAAGCAGCATATCGGCGATGATGTTGCCGACGATCAGCGTTGCAGCCAGCACCATCATGAAGGTCGCGGTGACATAGACGTCCCCCACCGCCATGGAGCCGACAATGGCCGGGCCGACGGTCGGCAACGCGAAGATGATCGCGGTTTCGATCTCGCCGCTCAACATGTAAGGCAGCACCACGCCCTGATACATGACGAGCGGGTGCACGGCGTTCGGAACCGCATGGCGCATGATGACAGCGCCTTCCGAAAGACCCTTGGCGCGCGCCGTCTCGACATATTGTGCATTCAGCGTATCGAGCAGATTGCCGCGCATCACCCGCATATTATAGGCGAGCCCACCGAAGACGGCGATGGCGACCACCGGCCAGACATGGCTGACGAGATCGACGAATTTGCCCCATGACCACGGCGCACCGCCATATTGCGGCGAAAAGAAGCTGCCGATCTCCGACACGTCGAAATGAAACACCATGAGATAGACGAGGATCAGCGCCATCAGGAAGCGCGGGATCGTCATGCCGAGGAAGGCAACGGTCGACAGAAGATTGTCGACCCAGGAATATTGCCGTGTGGCCGCCCAGATGCCGAAGGCGATACCGAGAACCGATGCAAAGATGTGGCAGACCAGCGCCAGCGCAATGGTGCGCGGCAGGCGTTCGCCAACCACATCGGCGACCGGCTTGTTGTAATAGAAGCTGTAGCCGAAATCGCCGCGGGTGACGATGCCGCCGATCCAGTTGAAATATTGAATGACGAGCGGCTTATCGAGGCCGTGCTCGATGCGATAAGCCTGAGCCTGCGCTTCCGCCTGTTCGAAGGACGCGCCGCCCTGGTTCATCAGCTGCGAGCGGATGTAGTCGGCATAATCGCCGGGCGGTGCCTGAATGATGGCGAAGGTCACCACGCTCAGGATCAACAACACCGGAATGGCGGATGCAACGCGTATCGTCAGAAATCTCAGCATCGAACGGTCTTCCTCGGTTTGGATGGGCCGTGTATCTCCGGCCGCGCTTCACGCGCGACCGGTACCGGGTTTTCTCCGGGAGGAGTTCTAGTTAATCGGCCCGCCCTCGCCCGGCTTGCCGGGAAGCTGCTGCGGGAAGAGTTCGTATTTGCCCTGCTTGTCGGCCGCGACCCAAAGGCGTTCGCGGATGATGGAGTCTTCAGCCCAGTTGAACATGAAGATCGGCGTGCCCTGCGGCACATTCGAGAACCGCTTGTTGACGATCAGCGCGCCGGGATATTCGGTGAGGCCGATCGTATAGAGGTTCTGCGTATAGACCCTCTGATATTGCTTCATCAGTTCGGCCCGCTCGGCATTGTCCTGCGAGGAGATGAACTTGCGAACGAGATCGGCCATCTCCTTCTCGAACGGCATCAGATCGAGTTCCTTGCCTTCGGGCGAGCGGTGGTTCCAGCTGGTGCGCGGGCCGACAGGGGCAAGCTGCTCGGTATTCTGCACCACGGATGAAAGCTCGGTGGAGTTGCGGCGCACCAGCCAGTCGAACTGCCCGCCATAATGGGCGGCATCGCGCTGGTTGGAATCGAGGCTGTTGATGACGACGCGCAGGCCGAGTTTCGCCATCTGGCCAACAAGACCTTCCGCGAGGCTCTTGTCCGTCGCGTAACCGTTATTGACGAGAAGGGTAATCTCGACATTGCGGCCACCCAGCGTTTCCTTCGGGAAATTCAGGAAACCATCGCCGTCCGTATCCTTCAGGCCTATCGAGGCGAGTGCGGCCTTGGCGGCCTCGAGGTTGAAGGGGTAATAAACCGTTGAGGCGCGGTCATAGAAGCTGGTGCCCGATGAAATGCCGCCCGGATAGATCGCCGTGAACGGCCCCTTCACCAGCGAGTCGCCGACTGCCTTGCGATCGATGGCCGATGTGACGGCCTGACGGAACACCTCGTTGCGGTTCAGTTCACGAATGGCCTGCCCACGCTCATCCGGATTGCCCCAGCCATTGGCGGAAAAATTCATCTGCAGATTATAGCCGATAAGCCGCGGCCCAAAGGCAAGACGGGCCGGCGCATTGGGGTCGGCGGCGCGTTTCAGCGAGGCGACGAAATTCTCCGGCTGTTCGAGGTTGGAGAAATCGCCCGATCCCGCCACGGCCTGCACATCACGGTCGGCCCAGGTGGAAAGCTTGTAATGGACTTCGTTGAGATAAGGCAGCTGCTGGCCCTTCTCATCCACCTTCCAGTAATAGGGGTTCCGCCGGAGCACGATGATATCATCAGGCCGATAAGCGACCGGCACCCATGCCCCCATGACCGGCATGTTCATATATTCCGGCGGGAAAGCGTTCTTGAACTGGTTATAGGTATTCTTGGAATATTTCGGATGCTGCGGTTTCAGAATATGCGACGGCCCGGGGCAGAAGCTCGGATAGGCCATGGTATAGAGATATTGCTTGGGAAAAGCTGCCTTGAAGGTCCATTCGACGGTGTAATCATCGATCTTTTTAAGGGTCGTTCCCTCACCGAAAGCCTCGGGCGATGCGCCGCCGCCAAGCGGTGAAACATTGGGGTCGACGACCGCATCTTCCCAGTAGAACATCACGTCATCGGCATTGAAGGGCTCGCCGTCCGACCACTTGGCGCCCTTGACGAGATGCATCGTCAGCTTGTGGCCATCCTCGGACCATTCCCAGCTTTTCGCCAGATTGGGCAGCGGTTCGGTGTCCTTGGCATCCACCTGGAAGAGCGGTGCGGTGCGCGTCAGGCATTCGGAAAGGGCGATATCGATGCCGCCCCAGCCCTGGCTCTGGCCGGCAATATAGTTCCAGCCCTCGGGCCTGCCGCCGACCACATGGCGCATCGTATCGCCGTAAACGCCCATACCGTCGGGCATATTGCCGGTCTTGTAGACCAGCGGTTCTTCCGGCAGGCGCTCCTTCAGCGGCGGCAGCTTGCCGGTCTTTTCGAATTTCTCGCTGACCCAGTCAGGCTCGCTGTAGCTCGGCAGCGCCTTGAATTCGAGGATCGAATCGCGCGCCACGTAGTTGATCTTGCCTTCGGCCGGAAATTGCGGCGGCTCCGGCGGCGTGGTGGTCTCGAAGGCATTCGCATTGAGTGCGATCATCGAAACACCGAGACCCAGTGCCGAGATGATACCGATCCTGCGTTGAAGTAACATCGTCATTCCTCCCAAATGGCAGCTCTTCGACCGCCCACCCTCTGTGATCGTTCTGGCCGTGGCGGCGAACTCCCTTCCGCCGCCCGGCCTGTTCCCATGCCTTTTCCTTCAAACAGCCTTTTTCAGCGCCGATCTTTCGGCCCGCAATTCTTCGATGGAGCGCACATTGCGGCGTGCGGCACCGGCCCAGTCGCGGGTCTTGACGCTGGATTTCGCAAGCCGCTCCTTCGCTGCCGGCACGGCATGGGCATATTGCGGCAGCCAGCGGGCCTGCGCGACGACCATTTCGTCCACCATCTGCCAGACCTCCTCCGGCGTGGCGACGGCGCCGACAAGCGGATCGTGCAGCACGGCAAGCTTCAAAAGATCGATATCGCCGCTGACCGCCGCATGCACGGACATGCGCTGCACGTTGATGGAGGCCATGCAGGTGGCCGCACAGGCTTCCGGCAGCGTTATCCCCGAGACCATGTTGATGCCGAAACGGTCGACGAAACCGGGGGATTCGATGATGGCATCGGCGGGCAGATTGCTGATGACGCCATTGTTCTTGACGTTGAAATGGCCGCGATAGACGCGCCCAGTTTCCAGCGCTTCCAGAATGTGGCTCGCATGTTCATTGGAGCGCCTGGCCGGATCGATGGGCTTTGCCGCTGAGGCAAGGAACTGCGGAAACTCGGTTTCGAACCAGTTGCGCGTCTCGGTGGAATGGCGCAGGTAGCCGCCGGTTTCGCCGTGAATCCAGTCGGACATATCGATCCAGCGGGCAATCTCTTCCGGCCGCTTGCGATACCACGGCAGATATTCGGAGAGATGACCGTTGCTCTCGGTTGAATAAACGCCGAACCGCTTCAGCACGTCGATGCGCAGCTTCTCCTGCTGCGAGAAGACCGGATGCGCCTCGAAGGCCGCGACCAGCTCGTCCTTGCCGATCTTGCGACCGTTGAGCCTCAGATCGACGAACCATGTCTGGTGGTTGATGCCGGAGCAGATGTAATCCAGCTCGGACACGCTTTTCGCACCGAGAATTTCGGCGATCTGTTCCGCGCCGTGCTGCACGCCATGGCAGAGACCGACCGTATCCACCTTGCCATATTCGATGGCCGCCCAGGTGTTCATCGCCATAGGGTTGGCATAGTTCAGGAATTTCGCACCTGGTGCGGCGACCTCGCGGATATCCTTGCAGAAATCCAGAATGACGGGAATGTTGCGCTGACCGTAGAGAATGCCGCCGGCGCAGATCGTATCGCCCACGCACTGGTCGATGCCGTATTTCAGCGGAATGCGGATATCGTCCGCATAGGCTTCCAGCCCGCCGACCCGCACGCAGCTGATGATATATTTCGCGCCCTCCAGCGCCCGCCTGCGGTCGGTATCGGCCGTCACCTTGACGGGAAAACCATTGGCCTCGACGATCTTCTCGAGGATCGCCCTGATCATATCCAGATTGTGCTGGCTGATATCCGTCAGCGCGACTTCAATATCGCGAAACTCCGGCACACACAGGAGATCGGTGAACAGTTTTTTCGTGAAACCGACGCTGCCTGCGCCAATAATAGCGATTTTGAAACTCATAACGCCACCTCTGTTGCAAATCGAACGGGTGAAACGGGCCGCAGGATCGTAAAATGGCATTGCAGAAAAATACCCGTAAGAATCCCGGAAAACCGGCCTTACTCCCAATTTTTCAGCAGCAATATCCCGCTGGCTGTCTCCTCGGATCGGGATTATGCGTATAATATCGGTGAGGACCAGAGAAGGATTATGCTTTCATGGGTAATTTTGTGCTGCGAGATTTGATCGATCAGGGACCCGGCATGCGAACCGTCTCGCTGCCGCGCGGCCGCCAGACGCTGCACACCATGCCGACCAGCAGCGGTTATGAAATCCGCCGCAGTGGCAATTACGACTGGGACGGGCGCAAACGCGGCCAGACGCCTTTTACCGTGCTGCAATATTGCATCGCCGGACAGGGCAACCTGCGTTATGAGAACCGCCATTATGTGGTGAGGCCGGGCGAAACCCTGCTGCTGCTCATACCGCACAATCACCGCTACTGGCTGGAAGAAGGCAAGGAGTGGGAATTCTTCTGGATTTCCATGAATGGCGAGGAAGCCCTGCGCATTCACCGCAATATCCTCTCCGTCACCGGCCCGATCCTCAAGCTCCAGCCCGAGACCGTGGATCATCTTGCCGAATGCTGCTCGCGCCTCGTCAATGGCGCGGAAACGCCAGGCGCCGCCTCCGCCGTGGCTTATGAAGCGGCAATGACGCTTTATGACGATGTCTTCGGTTCTCATCCTTCTTTCGGCGGTGAATATCGCACCATGCAACAGGTGCTGAGCTACATAGACAGCCATCTCGGCGAACGACTTTCGGTCAGCGACCTTGCGGCGGTGGCAGGCCTTAGCCGCGCGCATTTTTCCCGCATCTTCGCGGCAAGCGAGGGCCTTTCGCCAGCGGAATTCGTGCTGCAGCGACGCCTGCGCCGGGCGGCCAAGCTTCTCACCTCGGCGGCCAACCTTCCCATCAAGGAGGTGTCGGTGCTGTGCGGTTTCGAGGATCCGAACTATTTTTCCAAGGTCTTTCGCAGGCTCTACGGCACCAATCCGAGCGAATTCCGCACCACCGGCATGTATGCGAGCGTGCGGCAGGGCTGAACGACAACACGACTTCGTTTTGACATGTTTCAGGCGATTAAGGATGGGCCTTACGCCCTTTTTGGAGACCCGCCGAGGTGAAGAGCATAATCCGGACGATCCTCGTCTTTCCGCTTCGGGCGATCATCGTTTTCGCCCTGATCCTCGACGGCATTTTCCGCCCGCTTTACCGGCCCGTCATCAGGGCCATATCCGGGCTGACATTCATCAAGCGACTGGAAAGCCGGATCGCGCGATTGCCGCGTCTTGCCATTCTCCTTTGCCTTGCGGTGCCCTTCGCCATCGCCGAACCCATGAAGATCATCGGTCTCGTCCTCATTGCCCATGGCGCCGTCAAAGCGGGGCTGGTTCTGACGGTCCTTGCCCATCTCGCGACATTCCTCATCGTCGAGCGTATTTATCACGCCGGCCGGGAAAAGCTCCTCACCTATCCCTGGCTCACATGGATCATGCGCTATGTACGTTTCGCGCGTTCATTCTACGATCGCTTCAAACTTGCGGCACTGAACTGGATCAGGCTCCGGCTTCTCGCGCAATAGAGGCAGAGCGCCCCGTCACCGTTTGCAGCGCAGCCTCTTCAGGAGATATTCCGCAAGGGCAGTCGACTGCAAGGCAACGAGAATAATGACGATACCGACCACCACACGGGCCTCCGGCACCTCGTCAAACAGGAAATATCCAACAGCGGTCACGAACAGGATCGATAGATAGCCAACGGGTGCAAGGATGCTGGCATCGGCAATGCGATAGGCCCGCAGGAAGCAATATTGCCCCAGCTGCGCCAGCAGGCCGATGGCGAGCAACGGCCCCCAGTCCAGCGGCGCGACCGGCTTCCATGTCCGGATCGCCGGAACGGCGGTGATGACGGCAAGGCCGACCGTATAGAACACCATCATCACCGTGGTGTTTTCCTGCCGCAGCGCCCGGGTCTGGATGACTGCAAGAGCGCCGAACACCACGGAGACGAGGACAACCAGCACCCCCGCATTGAATGCCGCGCCGCCCGGCGCGATGACGATCAGAACGCCGACAAAGGCCAGACACGCCCCCGACCAGCGATATCGGCTCACTTTTTCCCCTAAAATGGTAACGGCCATCGCCATCCTCACCAACGGTCGCGAAAAACCGACGGCATTGACGGTGGCAAGCAGTAGAAGAGTGATGCCGATAAAATTGCTGGTGAGCGCGATGGCGTTGCAGCAAATCCGGAAAATATTGCGCCATGGATATCGGACGCGCACCATTTCCATTCGGTGCCGCCAGATGAGCGGCAGAATGAAGAGCAGACCGATCATCGCCCTGATAAAGACAAGCTGGAAGGCGGGATAGGTGACGCCCTGCGCCTTGACGAGCGCGGTCATTCCGCCCGCAACAAGGGTAATATCCAGCAACAGCCAGCCTATGCCCGCGCGCGTATCCGTTTCGCGCGGGTTTTCCTGTTCTTCGTTTTGGCCGTCGCCATTCACGCCGGCTGCACAAGGTTGGCCATGAGGCGGAAGGCCCCCGGCACAAGCTTGTCCATCTGATGATACAGCACGAGACTGGTATGGGTGTGACGGCCCTTTCCTATGATACCGGAGACGAGCGCGCCCTTGAGCGGCGGTTCTCGACATCATGCATCGCAAGCAACGGCTCGTAGACATCATCCCAGCGCGAGGCGAAATAGAGCCCGCGTTCCTTGTCCACCCCGCCCAGTCAGCATCATCGATCCTGTTGGGGCCGACAAGCAAGGATGTTCAGGCGTCAGCACCGTCACCTCCGCCCGCGGGTCGGTCACCCGCCAGCGCAAGGAAGGCTTGCCGATCTCAAGCCGCCTCAAAGGCGTCGTCTCCGGGTTCCATCCATCGGTCGGCCGGTGATAGAGCGTGACGAGATGGCCGCCATCTTCAACGAAACGATGAAGATTTTCTGCTGCCGCGGCCAGACCCCTGCGGATGCCGAAAGCAAAGATGCCGATAACGATCGTCGTGAAGGAAGACAGGTCGCCGGCAAGCGCCTGAGCATCGAGTTCGGTGACATCGAGACCCATGCGCGAAAGTCAAAGCCCCACCCTGTCGGCGCCACCGCTTGCGGAGGCTATGCGGGACGGTGGTTTCAACTATCAGCGTCAGCTGCATGTGATGGCCGTGGACATCCACCGGCGCGCATATCCTGGATGGATGGGCACAAAGCTAAGGGCTGAAGCACGGAAGAAAGAGACCGTGATAGCACCGCCGACGCAGTTGCACGCGAGAATTTGAAACAGTTCTTCCTCTCCTGTTCGCGGCAGTTAAGCGCGGGCAATTGAGCTTCTTTTGGGCTTGCAAACGCGTATATTCCATATAGAATATACGAATATCTAAGCGCGCATATACGCCAAAGGATTTGAATATGTCTCTTTATATCCGCGATAGTGCCGTCGATGAACTGGCAAGAAAGGTCCAGATGGCGACGAAAGCACCGAATAAAACCGAAGCGGTAAGACGCGCTTTGGAAAACGAGCTTGCCCGGGCGGAAAATGCGATCCCTTTGAGTGAGCGCATTAAGAAGTTGCAGGACGAGGTCCGAACCGTGCTTGGCCCTACTCCACAGCCCTTTGACATGAAAAAATTCACAGACGAGCTTTGGGAAGAATAAATGTATATCGATGCATCCGCAATCGTTGCGATCTTGACCAATGAGAGCGACGCCGCTGACCTGATTGCGAAACTGGAGGGAGCCCAAAAACCCATCTTTTACTCGTCGATGACGGTTTTCGAAGCGGTACTAAGCTTGTCCCGCCAGATGGCCAACGCAAAGGTCGGACAGCAGCTGCCAATCCCGCCGGAATTTATCGAGACGGCCCAACAAAAAGTCGAAAGCTTTTTGACGTTGATCGCCGCTCGTGAAATGCCGATAGGCGGCAGAACACATCGCGCGGCCATCGATGCCGCGAGAAACTACGGGAAGTTTGTTGCTCATCCAGCCCGTCTGAATATGGGCGACTGCTTTGTTTACGCTTGCTCAAAAGAGTATCGTTTGCCCCTTCTGTTCAAGGGCGACGATTTCACAAAAACCGATATCGAAACCGTCTGAGTATTGAAGTTTGGATGTCCGATATTTTTATTCATATAAAAAGTCCCGCCGTCAGAGCTGACCTCATCATCCCCGGCGTGGTGATGATGATATTGATCGGTGTTTCGGTGTTGCCAATCTGGAGCGGGACCACCGCCGTCCTCATAAACACTCTTGCTCTAGCGGCCGGACTTTTGGGCGGCTCTTCCACATTCTCGATAATACCCCCCAACTCTCGCCAGTGAGGAGATCGAATGGCGAAAGAAACACGCGGACGAATACGGCGAGGAGCAATGGGAAGTGCTGCCCTTTTTGCATAATTTTCTCGTCCGCATACGAGCAGTAGAAAACGACCATTAATTGTCGCCAGTCGCGCCGATTGTGGTCAACACGGTGCCACGGATCGCAAAACACAAGGTAGAGAGAATGACGGCCAATATACCGACAAAAGCCACAACGTGTGTTTCTCTGGCAAAGCCAGGCTCAAGGCTCGCAAAAGAATGGAAACTCCCGAAACCGGCCTACGGTACTTACGAATACGAGCCGGCATTTGAACGACGGGGGCTACGCTGGGGTGATGGTTCGTAGCAACTCTTGACGTCGGCGGATCACAAAGACCTGGTGCTACTGTCGGAGCACGGTGAGGAATTGGTTGGGACGCTTTTCGACTGACAATATTTCCTTGCCCTTCCGCATCAAGCGGCAGGACAGGGCGCGAGGGTTCTCCTTCGGAACCCCACCCCTCGAACACCCCACCCACCCTTTCCGAAATGGCCGACCAAGAGCGGCCTTTTTCATACGGAACGCACAAGCGGGGCCAGTCGGCCCCGCCTCCTCTGACGGGTCGCTACGCTGAGGCTCCTGCGGCTCGCCTTGTTCCGCTCTTTGCGTGTCGAGAATTCCCGCAATCCCGCCCTCCGGCCGGCGCCATGCTGATTTCTCCGATGTTCTTCGTTTTAGCATGATCGACTGCGGTTCGCAGGCGACACCTTGCCGATCGAGCGGGTTTACCCGCACGACCATGAAGCCGGTCCGGCCGGTTTCCCACGGTCTCCGGCAAAACACCTACGGCGCTATTTGGTCAGCGCGGTCCCATGCCTCCGCCCGCTTCGTTCGCCCCCAAGCTCGCTACGGCCTCGATCCTTCTCGGCTGGGAAATCTGGCGGCCTTTCGGCCACAATTTCTTGTTGCGGGGAAAGAGGGTGCTGCCCGTCTCTCCCCCAACAAGAACCGCCTCGTCCCTCCGGTGCAGCAATTCCGTCACCCTGAAGGGTGCAACCGCGTTGCGCACCATCGCGCCGCGTGTTCGCACGCTCTTCGCCGGATCTTGCCCCCCTCTCTCCCGCTGTTCCGCACGAACTCGGGGACAGAAGCTGAGTGCTCCTGCCCGCCGGGCAGAAAGGCTGCTTCGCGTTTTTGAAAGGAGAGCGTAAATGACGCAGGCCCACGAGATATTCGACGTAATGGAGTTCGTTGACGGTCCCGATCCCGGTCAGACCAGACTGACCGTATCCTCTACACGCTGGCCGGGGCTATCGCTTCGTCTCACCTAAAGAGGCGGCGAAAGGAGGGCTTGTTAAGGCGTATTTCCCAACTCCTGGAGACGCCGTACAGGCTGCGCGCCATACCTCTGTGCGCGACGGTTCAATTTCCGTGAGGCCAGTGCAAATAAGGCGAGATTTCGCGAAGAGCTATCTTGAGTGGAAGATCCTGCAGGGCCACGGCGGCGCTGGTGATGAGGCTGTAGCTGACGCCGTTCGCAAGTGGTTCCCGAGGAAGTGCACAGAGAAGCTCGCCGGCAGGCTCAACGCATACGCCCAATCCGCACAGATCACCTGGATCCTCGCAAGGGCCGCCTTCTAGATGCCCTTTGGCGGGTATTTTATTCGAGACGTGCTCAGCTCCGGGCTGACACCTTCAGGGCGAGATCCGCACTCCATCTCAAGGCATATCCTCTGGAGGCGTTGGAACACGGCCCTTTAGGATTTCGACGACAAATGGGAGGATGAGCCGGTGACAACGGCAGTTGAAACGACCTCGTGGATAGATCTGGCTGTGGTGCAATTCCGGAGCACCTACGCGATTCTCGCGAGATAGGCGGCGCGCGATCTCCATGCCAAAGGTTGATCACCTCTGGAAACAAAACTCCCCAGCCTGGAGAGCTGGGGAGCAACCTGATTATCATCAGGAACTTCGACTGGAGTTATCGACTCACCCGTCGAAACGGGGTGGATCTGAGCTTTCTAACTCACTCACATGCTAAACAAATTTTCGGACCTTGTCCAAAAAAAATGCTTCGGCCTGCTTATTTTCTTGCAATTTGTGCAGAAGCCTTAACGGGAAATTCTGCTTTGACAACAGCGCGTTAAGAAATAGATCGCGAGGGTGGGGAAGAACAAAAAAGCCCCGACATTTCTGCCGAGGCTCCCATCACTGACAATGTCAGATCAGATTAGAACGAACGCTGAAGGCGAACGAAACCGGTCCAGCTGTCGCCACCGCCATTAACACCTTCGGTGCCATCGACGTCCTGGTAGTTAACAGCAACCTTCGTGGAAAGACCCTGGGTGATTTTGTAATCCACCGTCAGGCCAGCGCGCCATGCGTCGCGGTCGCCAGTGAAGTCGCCGTCCGTACCGATGTCCAGCGTACCGAAGTACTGGAAGCCGGGGGTGATGACGAGCTTGTCGGTTGCCTTGATTGCGTATTCAGCAGCAACTGCCCACTCAGACTCTTCGTAGTAAGCGTTGGCGCCAGAAGCCCATACGCCGGCGAGGCCGAGAGTGCCCGGGCCGATTTCAGCCGTGACGATTGCACGGATAGCACCGTTTTCAGCGTCGGTGTCGTAACCGCCAAGCAGGGCGGCGTTTACTGCGCCGAACTTCGCACCAACAATAGCGCTCACGCCAACGTTGTTGTCGCCTTCGCCGTTCAGAGCCGTCCAGTTGAGCTGGTTGACGCCGAGGTTGTTGCGCTGAATGGTCACAACGCCGCCAGAGGTCGTGATCGAGTTACCAGCGACTACGCCTTCGAGTTCTTCAACTGCGACACCAGCGTAGAAGGAGCCAGCGTCGTAGGTGTAACGGATGGCGTTCAGACGAGTGCTGTTCGAAGACAGGATATCGGTTTCGCCGGAGAGACCATCGTCCCACCAGTTGTAGTAGTAACCGACCTTCAGGCCGCCGAGTTCGATGAAGGCCTGGTCAACGTTAACGCCGCGGTTGCTGTCGTTGTCAGCATCGCCACGGAAACCGATGTAGCCACGCAGAGCGCCGAGCTCGGTGTCAGTGCGGGTGTCGATGTTGAACTGAGCGCGGGTAAACGAATCCCAGTCAGACGTGCCGGACTTGTTGCGGCCGAAGTCGGTCTGGAAACGGATGTAACCGTCGAACTTCAGGCAGGTTTCGGTGCCGGGGATGTAGAAGAAGCCGGTGCCGAAAGCGTCGCAAACGCGAACGTATTCCAGGGGCTCAGGCTCAGCAGCGACGATAGCGTCAGCGGCCTGTGCGCCGGATACTGCTGCGAGAGCCGCAGCGGAGCCGATCAGAAGGCTCTTGATGTTCATGGTTGACCTCCAGTCAAATTTTATTTTCCACCAACGCAAAGCCTGAGGTCGTGTTTCCCTGCCTCTTGGCTCAACGCTGATTCACAAATGGCAGATGAAATGCGGGGTCGGCAATGTAGAACGGCATAATACAATCATATTCGCGCTGCCTTAATTTTGGATTGTAGCAAAAGGGCAACAATGTGATTAATGGACCACGTTTGGCTGGACCAATGAAAACCATTTGTTAAATATCGGGTTTAATGAACTGGTAATTCCTGTTCAATTTCAGGCCTTTGTTGCCCTTGCACCCGTTCGGCACAGAAGGCCAGCTATTGTTTGACTCCAGCGCAACGCCGGAACATAACAAGAACAAATGATGGTGGGATGCTTCCAAGTCAAAAAATCGAGGTGAGCATGTGTAACCTGTACCGCGTGAAGACCAATCAGGAATCGATTCGCGACATCGTGGCATCATGCAGGAGCGGCTTAATCTGGAGCCGGAGGTCGAAGTTTATCCAGACGGGCCCGCACCAGTGGTTCGCTATGGAGAGAATGGCCGGCAACTTGTCGGGCTGACATGGGCACGCCGTCGCCTCAGCTCGTCACACAAGGCAAGCCTGATACAGGCGTGACCAACATCCGTGATGTCACCTGCCGCATTGGCGCCGGTGGCTGCGGCCGGAAAACCGCTACGTGGTGCCATGGACCACCTTTTGCGAATAGGAGAATACAAAGCCCAGAAAGACGAAGCGCTGGTTTGCGCTGAAGGAGAAAGCGTCCCTCGCCTTCTTCCCCTGCATCCGGACAGATTGGTACGGCGCCCGCGACGCGCAACTGAGATCGCAGATGCGCATTGAAATCAAAAGTTTACAGCAGCGCCTTAAGACGACAACCGTATACGTGACCCACGATTAGGTAGAAGCCATGACCATGGCGCACCGTATCGTGGTGATGAAAGACGGTCATATCCTGCAGGTCGGCACGCCTTCGGAACTTTACGAGGCGCCTGTGGATGTCTTCACCGCGCGTTTCATCGGCAGCCCCTCGATGAACCTGTTGCTCGGCACCAGAACGACGAACAGCATCGCGCCGTCGGCAGCCAGCTGCAATGCCGGGCGGAAACGGGCGCGCTTTACCTTTTCGACGCCAAAACGGAAAAGCTTCTGGGCCGCGCATGATGACAACAGAAAAATCAGCCGTCATTAGCATCGGCCGGATCTATTGCGACCTCATTTTCACGGGGCTTGACGAATTGCCGGTGCTCGGCCGGGAACTGTTTGCCAGCGACATGGAAATCGCCGCAGGCGGCGGAGCTTTCATTGCCGCCGCACATTTCGCCCACATAGGCCGCCCGGTTGCGCTGCTGGCAAGGCTCGGCACCGACACCTTCTCACGCGCCATCGGCGAAAAAATGCAGCAGAGCGGTGTGGATCTGCAATTTCTAGAACATTCGGCAGATGCGGGGCCGCAGGTCACGGTTGCGACGGTGGTTGGTCATGACCGCGCATTCCTGACGCGCCGTGCCGGCGCCGCCCGACCATCGACGCTCGAGGCCGCTTTCGCCTGGGAAAAGGCCGGCCATCTGCATATCGCCGAGTTCGCCACGCTGCACGAAATCCCCGACCTCATCTCCCGCGCCAAGGATAATGGACTGTCCGTCTCGCTCGATCCGAGCTGGTATGCCTCGCTGATCTACAACAAAGGCCTGCTCAGGGCCTGTGCCGGCGTCGACGTGTTTTTGCCCAACCTTGAAGAAGCCGAAGCGATCACCGGCCATGCGGACCCAGAAGCCGCTCTCACCGCTTTGTCCGGAGCATTTCCCGTCGTGGCCCTGAAGGGCGGCGCGCAGGGCGCCTGGCTTTCCTCGCCTGCGGGTTTCCATCACGCGGCGGCGAAAAAAGTCCCGGTGGTCGATACGACAGGTGCGGGCGATGCCTTCAATGCCGGCTTCATCGATGCATGGCTGCGGCGAGAGGAAGAGAAGCTCTGCCTTGAGGCCGGTGTTGCAGCGGGAAGCCTTGCCGTGCAGGCGGCAGGCGGCGCTCCCAAGGTGCGCACGCCCTGATCCGCCCTACCCGCTTCATTCCCCGCGCGGATACCGCTGGTTTTCCTCCAGCACGTTAAGGTCCATGTGGTTGCGCATATAGCGCTCGGAGGCTTTCTGCAAAGGCTGGTAATCCCACGGGTAATAAGCGCCGTTGCGCAACGCCTTGTAGACCACCCAGCGACGCGCCTGGCTTTCCCGCACCGCCGCGTCGAAAACCGGGAGCTGCCATCGCCGGTCGATTTCAGCAGAAAGCGATGAGAGCACAGCACTGAAAGCAGGATCGCCAGCAAGGTTCGTGCGCTCCTCGGGGTCCGCCTCGATATCATAAAGCAACGGCGGATCGGCCTCGCAGACCGATAGCTTGTAGCGGCCGTCGCGAAGGGCGACGAGCGGTGCTATCGAGCCTTCGGCGGCATATTCCATCGGCACCGGGCCGCGCTCGCCAGTTCCCGCTGCCAGCGCCGCCAGATTCTCGCCATCCGTCCAGCGTTTGAGCGAGGTGATATCGAGCCCGGCTAATCCGCAGAGCGTCGGTGTGACATCGAGCGTCGAGACCGGCGTGTCGATCAAGGCCGGCTGCCAGCCCGGCACGGTGATCATCAGCGGCACGCGGGCGGAACCCTCGAAGAAACACATCTTGAACCACAGCCCGCGCTCGCCCAGCATGTCGCCATGGTCGGACAGGAAGAGGATGATCGTGTCCTCCTCCATCCGCGTCGCCTTCAGAACCTCGAGGATTTCGCCGACCTTTTCGTCGATATAGGAGATATTGGCGAAATATCCGCGCCGTGCCCGGCGTATCTCTTCGGGCGAAATATCGAAAGCCCGGTGGTCGCAGGCTTCCAGCAACCGTTTTGAATGTGGGTCCTGCTCCTCGAAGGCGATCGCCGTTGTCTGCGGATCAAGCGCCGGGCAATCCTCGTAGAGGTCCCAGAATTTGCGCCGTGCCACATAGGGGTCGTGCGGGTGGGTGAAGCTGACCGTCAGGCACCACGGCCGATCATCGAGGCGGCGCGACAGGTCGTAAAGCTTGCGGGTGGCGTGATAGGCCACCTCGTCGTCATATTCCATCTGGTTGGTGATTTCGGCGACGCCTGCGCCGGTGACCGAACCGAGATTGTGATACCACCAGTCGATGCGCTCGCCCGGCTTCGTATAATCAGGCGTCCAGCCGAAATCCGCGGGATAGATATCCGTCGTCAGTCGCTCTTCGAAGCCGTGCAGCTGATCGGGCCCGACGAAATGCATCTTGCCCGAAAGGCCGGTGTAATAGCCCGCCGCCCGCAGGTGGTGCGCATAGGTCGGGATATCGGAAGCGAATTCGGCGGCATTATCGTAAACCCGCGTGCGGCTCGGCAATTGCCCGGACATGAAGGAGGCACGGGCCGGTGCGCAGAGCGGGCTTGCCGTATAGGTGTTGGCGAAGCGGACAGACCGCTTCGCCAGTGTTTTAAGATGGGGTGCATGAAGAAAATCGGCCGGGCCATCGGGAAAAAACGTCCCGTTAAACTGGTCGGCCATCAGGATCAGGATATTGGGACGCGGCATTTCCACTTTCCGGCTTAGAGACCAAGCTTGCCTTTGACGGCGTCCGCACCCGGCTTGCCATCCAGCGTGGTAACGCCCTGCAGCCAGCCGTCCAGCGCTTTCGGATTGGCCTTCAGCCATGCAGCTGCCGCCGCCTTCGAATCCTCACCACCGAGAATGGAGCCCATCAGGCTGTTTTCCATACCGATATCGAATTTCAGGTTCTTGAACAGCGTCGCCGCATTCGGGCATTGCTGCGGCCAGCCGGTGCGGGCGAGCGTATAGACTTCCGCGCCGCCGAAATTCGGACCGAAATAGGCGTCACCGCCGGAGAGATAGGCAATATCGATCTTCTCATTCATCGGATGCGGCGCCCAGGCGAGGAAGACCACGGCCTTCTTGTCCCTGCCCGCCCGCTCCACCTGCGCCAGCATGGCCTGCTCGCCGGATTCGACGAGCTGCCAGCCCTTCAGGCCGAAATCATTGGCGTCGATGATCTTCTGGATATTCTGGTTGGCTGGCGCACCGGGCTCGATGCCGTAAATCTTGCTTTCAAATTCATCGGCATGTTTGGCGAGATCGGCGAAATCCTTGACGCCCTTTTCCGCCATGTAAGAAGGCACTGCCAGCGTAAACTTTGCGCCTTCAAGATTCTTCGTCATCACCTCGGCTGCCTTGGCGGCGTTCAGATCGTCCACGAAGGATTTCTGCGCCGGCATCCAGTTGCCGAGGAAAACGTCGATTTCGCCATTCTTCATCGCCTGATACCCGATCGGCACCGACAGCGTCTTGACGTCAGCCTCATAACCCAGCGCATCGAGCAAAACGGAAGCGACACCGTTGGTGGCAGTAATGTCGGTCCAGCCGGGATCGCTGAGACGGATCGTCTTGCAGGCCGCGTCATCGGCCGCCTGAAGCGGGGTGGAGAAGGCCGCCACGGACAGAAAGAGACCGGCGGCGATGCGATGCAGATGAGAAATGGTTTTCATTGCGGCTCCCCTTTTATCAATCCAGTTTATTGAACACCACGTTGCTTTTGCCTGTGAAGCGGGTATTTTTCGATAGTTAATATAAGGAATTTTAATGTCAGACAGGCCGCTCGATCTGGGATGGATGCGCATTTTCACCGAGGTTGCCCGCCGCGGCAGCCTGACGGCGGCGGCGGCATCCCTGCGTCTGACCCAGCCGGCCGTCAGCTATCAGATCCGCAGGCTGGAGGAGGAACTGGGTGTAACCCTCATCCGCCGTAAACATCGCGGTATCGAACTGACGACGGAAGGCCAGCGGCTGTTCGAGATCGTCTCGCGCAATGTCGACGCCATCGACCTTCTTGCGCAGCAGTTGCGCCGGACGGAGGAACGCCAGACCATCCGCCTGCACACGGACTATGCCTTCTCGTCCCTGTGGCTCATCCCGAGAATGCATGGTTTTCGCGTGCTCAATCCTGACATCAATATCCAGATCGTCGCAACGCAGGACCCGCTCGGCCAGGGCAAACACGATAGCGACGTGATGATTATTTTCGGAACGCGGCAGGAGGCGGGCGACGGGGCGGTATTGCTGCTTTCGGAAAAGGTCACGCCGGTCTGCTCGCCTGCCCTGCTGGCCGGGACACCGGCACCCGCAACCGTTGCGGATTTTTCGCGGCGGAAGCTCATCCACCTCGAAAATACCTCGCAGGCGCATTGGTTCGACTGGCCTTCCTATTTCAAGCATTTTGGCGTGCATCGCGGTGCCGAGCATGATGGCGGCGACATCAGCTTCAACAATTACACCATGGTGGTGCAGGCAACCATCGGCGAACAGGGTTTCGCGCTCGGCTGGGCGGGACTGGTCGATCCGTTGCTTGAGGCCGGCGTGCTGGTGACGGCAGGCCCAAGCCTCGATGCGCCGGGACGCGGCTACTGGCTGATGCGGCCGAAAAGCAGCGACAGTGCGGTAAGAAAACTCACCGGCTGGCTGATCGACGAGCGGCGATGACGCCGCCCGCCAGCGCTCTTGGTTCAGATCGGATAATGCAGCGGCCCGTCCTGCAGCGTGACCCAACGTAGCTCAGTGAATTCCGCAATGCCCGCCGTACCGCCGAAGCGGCCGTAACCGGAAGCCTTGACCCCGCCGAAGGGCATCTGCGCTTCATCGTGAACGGTCGGGCCGTTGATGTGGCATATGCCGCTTTCAATGCGGGCGGCAATGGCAAGCGCCCGTGCCTGATCCCTGCCGAAAATCGCAGCCGAAAGTCCGAACTCGGTTTCGTTGGCGATGCTCACCGCCTCATCGATGCTGCCGGCCCTGATGATGGAGACGACAGGACCGAAACTTTCCTCCGCATAGAGCCGCATGGCGGGAGTGACGCCATCGACGGCAATCGCATCGAGCATCGTGCCGTTGCCGCCGCCACCGGCAACCTGCCGAGCGCCCTTGGAGACAGCGTCATCCACCAACGACCGAATGCGGGATGTCGCCTCCGCACTGACCAGTGAGCCGAGCGGTGTTTTGCCTTCACGCGGATCGCCAGCAGTAAGGCTCGAAGCTTTCTTGGCGAAGGCCTCCACAAATGCATCGGCGACGCTGTCGAGCACGATGATGCGCTCCGTCGACATGCAGATCTGGCCCTGGTTCATATAGGCGCCGAAAGCGGCAGCCGCGACAGCCGCATCGATATCGGCATCATCAAGCACGATGAACGGCGCCTTGCCGCCAAGCTCCAGCAAAGCGGGTTTCAGATAACGGCCGGCCGTTTCGGCAATCACCCGGCCAACGCGGGTCGAGCCGGTGAAATTCACGCGTCTGACGGCGGGGTGCGCGATCAGCGTATCGACGATCTTTGCCGCATCTTCGGGCGCATTGGAGACGGCGTTGAGCACGCCCTTGGGCAGACCCGCCGAAGCGACGGCTTCAATGATCAGCGCATGGGTGCGCGGGCACAGTTCCGAGGTCTTCATGACAACCGTATTGCCGCAGGCGAGCGGCGTGGCGATGGAGCGCACGCCGAGAATGACCGGCGCGTTCCACGGCGCGATGGACAGCACGACACCGGCGGGCTGGCGCAGCGCCATCGCCATGGTTCCGGGACGGTTGGAAGGGATGACCTCTCCCTTGATCTGGGTCGTCAGGCTTGCCGCCTCTACCAGCATGTCGCTTGCCAGTTTGACGTTGAAACCGGCCCAGGCATCGGTTGCGCCGATTTCTTCCTTCATCGCCTGGGTAATGTCAGGCCCGGCGGCGAGAAGCGCCTGCGCGGCAGCCAGAAGCAGGCGGCGGCGTTCACCGGGCGGCGTTGCCGACCAGACCGGGAAAGCGGCCGCCGCGGCATCGGCTGCCCGGGTGGCGTCCTCCACCGTTGCCGCCGCAGCACTCGTCGCCACATCGCCGGTGATGGGGTTGCTGCGTTCGAAACGCTTGCCGCTTGTGGCCGGGCAATGGTCGCCGCCGATGAAAAGATTGACTGTCTGCATGGTCTTCCTCCTGAATTCAGACAATGGCGGCGGTGGTGCCGCCAAGAAACGCCCGTTGCACGGCGGGATCGGCGGACAGGGCCGCAGCCGTGCCTGCCCCGACAATCCGCCCTGCTTCCAGCAAATATCCGCGATCGGCAAGTGAGAGGCTTTCGCGCACGTTCTGCTCCACGAGCATAATGGAAAGGCCGCTCTTCTTGATCTCCGCCAGAGCGGCAAAAAGCTCCTGCGTGACGATGGGCGCAAGGCCAAGGCTCGGCTCGTCCAGCAACAGATAATCCGGGGCCGACATCAGCGCCCGCCCAATGGCGACCATCTGCTGTTCGCCGCCGGACATGGTGCCGGCAAGCTGCTGCCGCCGCTCGGCAAGGCGGGGAAACAGCGAGAAAATATGCTCCCGTGTCGTCTTTTCCGCTGAACGGGCATGGCGGGGATTGGCCCCGAGACGGAGATTGTCCTCCACCGTCAGCGCCGCGAAAATTCCGCGTCCCTCCGGCACCAGCGCCACGCCCCGCTCCACAATCTGATGCACGGGGACAGCGGCAAGAGACGCGCCATTGACGCGCACGTCGCCCGAGGTCGACGCCACCATGCCGCCGACCGCTTTCAGCAGCGACGACTTGCCCGCACCATTGGCGCCGAGCAACACCACCGTTTCGCCCTTGGCGACATTGAGCGATATGCCGTCAACCGCGAGATGTTTGCCATAGCGGATTGTCAGTGCATCTATTTCAAGCATGTGGCGCTCCCAGATAGGCGGAAATGACCTGCGGATCGTCAAGCACCGCTGCCGTCGGCCCATCGGCGATCTTGCGACCCGCCGCCATGACCACGGAGCGCGGGCAGAGCGCGCGCACAGCAGCCATGATATGTTCCACCAGCAGGATCGTCGTTCCCTCGGATGCCAACCGCCGGATCAGCGCTATCCCTTCCTGCAGTTCCGTGGGGTTGAGACCTGCAAGCCATTCATCGAGAAGCAGAAGCTTCGGTTCGCCCGCCAGCGCACGCGCCAGTTCAAGGCGTTTCTGGTCGATATAGGTGAGATCGCCGGCCGGCATGGTTTCCCGCCCGGCAAGGCCTATTCTTTCGAGGCAGGCGCGCGCGACCTTCTCCGCCTCGGGGCGTGAAAGCCGCTGCGCGCCGAACATGGCCGATACGGCGACGTTTTCGAGCAGGGAAAGCGACGGCAAAAGCCGCACAAGCTGGAAGGTGCGCGCCACGCCGGCGCGCGCAATCACATCCGGCCGCCGGCCGGCAATCTCCTGCCCTTTCAGTCGGATAGACCCTTCAGTGGGCTTCAGCGCCCCGGAGATAAGGTTCATCAGCGTCGTCTTGCCGGAACCGTTCGGGCCGAGCAGCCCGACGACCTCGCCAGCCTCGATGGTGAGGCCAAGGCCATCCACCGCCTTCAACCCGCCGAAGGTCTTGCGGATATCGGTGATTTCGAGAACGGCGCTCATGCGGCTTTCTCCTTTTTGCGCAATTTCTCCAGCGCCGCCAGCACGCCATCCGGCAGCACGAAGACAATGAGGATGAAGAGAGCGCCGAGGATGATGGAAAAATGGTTGGGGAAGTTCGCGCCCAGCCACTCGAACAGCAGGAACAGCGGCACCGCACCGAGAATGGGTCCCCAGCGGCGTGTGGCTCCGCCAAGCAACGCCATGATGACGGTGAGGAACGAGACCTGAGGATTAAACACGATGGCCGGCTCGATATAGACCCAGCGCGGGGCCTGAATGGCGCCGACCAGCGTGATGATCGTGGCCGACAGCACGAAGAGCGTCAGCTTGGTGCGGGCGAGATTAATGCCCGCATAGGCGGCCACGACCTCGTCGTCACCGATTGCCTTCAGCGCCAGTCCGAGCTTGCTGCGGTCGATCAGGATTGCCAGCAGGAGGGTGATGACAGCCAGCGCCAGCAATTGCCAGAGCACATCCTGCGGCTCCAGCGGCAGGAAGATATAGCGCCCGAGCGTGCCGGTCACATTCACCTCATACCAGGTGATGAGCTGGCGGATGAGTTCGGCAAGACCGAAGGAAAAGATCACGAAATAAATGCCCGCGACGCGCAGTGTGGAAAGTCCGACAACAAGCGCCAGCGCCGCGCCGACAAGGGCCGCGCACAGCAGCACTAGCGGCCATGGCAAAACCTCGCTCAGCACCGCGACCGTATAGGCCCCGACACCGAAGAAGGCGACGGTGGCGAGCGAAATGTAACGCGTCGGGCCGGAAAACATCGCCCAGGCGGAGGCCAGCGTCGCATAACCGAGAAGGCCGATGATGACGCCGACGCCATAGGCATCGAAGAAGAAAGGGGAAAGCGCCAGCAGCGCGGCTGCGGCAAGGCCGATGAGAAGCGGGATCATTTGCCCCTCCTTGCGAAGATGCCTTCCGGACGCCAGAGCAGCACCACGAGAAAGAGCAGATAGGTGGCGGCAAGCGTGAGGCCGGGATCGACATAAACAAGCACAAAAGTTTCCACGAGGCCGAGCAGCAGGCCGGCCACCAGCGCGCCAAGCAGATTGCCGACACCGCCCATGATGACGACGACAAGCGCCTTCATGGTGAAAACCACGCCATAGGAGGCGGAAAAGGTCTGGTACATCGAGATCATCACTCCGCCAGCCACGGCGAGTGCGCCGCCAAGGGCAAAACCGATCGAGGCCACGCGGTTCACATCGATGCCGACCAACGGCGCGGATTTGGGCGCCAGCGCCACCGCCCGAAGGTTGAGGCCCCAGCGGCTGTGGGTGAGCGCCAGATAAAGCCCGCCACCGATCGCGACCGACAGGCCAAAGGACAGCAGCCGGTTGAGCGCCACGGTCGTGCCTAAGATGTCGACGCCATCGGAGAGATAGGAGTAGGAATGGTAGTTGCCGCCGAACGCCACGAGCACGATGCCCTGGATAACGAAGAGCAGCCCGAAGGTCGCCAGAATGGAATCGACTTCCAGGCGGCCGGAGCCGCCCGAACGGCGCACCAGCGGCCGCATCATGACCCGGTAGATCACGAAAGACAGGGCGTAACCGAGCGGCACGATGATGAAAAGCGACCAGAGCGGCGACAGGCCATAGCTGGAAAACAGCACGAAGGTGATGAAGGCAGCCGCAATCAGCACTTCGCCATAGGCAAGGTTCATGATGCGGGCGATGCCATATTGCAGCGAAAGTCCAAGCGCGATCAGCGCATAGGTCCCTCCCAGCATCAAGCCGAAGATGAGGGTGGATAAAAACAAGGGAATGTCTCCAGTATGGGAAATGGCCGAAGCCTTCCGGCCGGGGTTTACGGCCCCGGCCGGCAAAGGTTCACCATTGCGGCTTCGGAACGACCGGCTTGGCCGCGCCTGCGCGGTCTGCGGGCGCAATCGCGACAAAACGCTCACCCTGCCATTGCCCGGCCCACCAGAGCTGGCGAAGCTGGTTGTCTTCAAGCTTGACCGGGCCGATGACAGTCTCGAAGCTTCCCGTCGAAAGTTCATTTGCCACCGCCGCCTTGTCGAGGCCGACGCGCTGGATGGACTGGGCCAGCATTTCGAGGCTCGCATAGGTGATGGCGCTTGCCCAGCTGTCCGGCTTGGTGCCGATGAAGGCTTCGTGGCGTTTGAAATAATCCTCGATCTTGTCGCTGCTGCCATCGACGCCGCCGATGCTGATCACGCCCTCCTGCTTGCCATCGGAGACCTTCGGGAAGATCGGGAAAGCACCGCCGACGCCGACATAAAGAACCTTCGGGTTGAACTTCGCCGTTTGCGCCTGTTTCGTTACCGCAAAACTATCGGGCGGATACGAAAAGGCGATGAAGCTGTCCGCACCGCTCGCCGCCGCCTCGTTCACAAGTGCTGCGAAATCGGAAGTGCCGACCGGATAGGTCTTGTCATAGGCAAGTGTGAAACCCGCTTCCTTCAGCGCCGGCCGCGCGGCCTTGATGAGATCGATGCCGAAACCGTCGGCCACGGAAATCACCGCGACCTTGTCGTTGATCTGGCCGGCATCGCGCGCGGCTTTCAAAACGTCTGCGAGCGCATTGGCATAGTCATGACCACCGCCCAGCATCCAGAAGCTCTTTTTCCAGCGCGCCGCGAAATCGGGGGCCTTGTCGGTAACGCCGGTAACCGCAAGCTGCGGATAACCGAAACGGTCGTAAAGCGGTGCGACGGCCAGATTGAAGCCCGTGCCCCAGGGCGGCAGGATGAAATCGACCTTGTCCTGGCTGGCCAGACGCTCGGTGAACCGCACGGCATCCTCGGCCGAGGAGCGGTCGTCATACTCCACCACTTCCACCGGCAGGCGCTTGCCATCCGGAAGGGTGAGGCCGCCTGCGTCATTGACCTCTTTCACCCATAATTTGTAGTTCGGAATGGTGGTTATGCCAGCACCCGTGGCATTTGCACCGCTTTTCGAAACGGCATAACCGATCTTCACCGAGGTACGGTCCTGCGCAATGGCGTGACCGAAAGATACCGCCGACAAGGCAGCACCGGAGAGCAGGCAGAACAGCGTTCTGCGCTTCAGACTATTCATGATGTTCCTCCCAAAGCGCCTTATCGGGGTTGCCGTTCTCCTCAAGGCTTTCCCCTGCGCTGATCAAAGTTTAGCAATGACAGCCACATATAAAATGCACTAATGTAGCGCATTATTGTACTCTTGGAGGCCGAATGGCGATGCATAGCCAGATTGCCGGCAATCGCGTGGAGATCACGGCGCGCACCCTCGCCTCGACGCTGCGCATCTCCGAGTTCCGGCTGGAATCGGATAGTGCCCATCTGCTTCTCCTTTCCGCCGGGGAAGCGGAGATCATACAGGGCGAAAAGACGCTGCCTGTCCCGGCACCGGGGCTCGTCTGGCTGCCCATCGGCCCCAATGGCCGCCTGCGGCTGACTGCCGGAAGCCGTGGATCGCTGCTGAGGACGACGGAAATCGGGCTTGCCCATGCGATGCCCACCGGCACGAGCGCAAGCGCCGTGCGCAATATATTGCAGCGTGTTCTGACGCAGGCGCCGGCGGAGAAAGACCGGCAGGAACTTGCGGGTTATCTCGAGACCATCGCCCGCGAAAATGTCCGCGCGACAACCGGTTCGGACACGATCATCGCCAGCCTGCTCTCCGTCACCCTCATTCGCATCTGCCAGCACGCCATAGCCGATATTGCCGCAGCCGTCTCAACGCCCGGCAGCCTCACCGAGCGCTTTGTGCTGCTGGTCAGCCAGCACAAACGCGATCAATGGGGCGTGGAAGATTATGCAAGGCAACTCGGCGTCAACCGCGAACGGCTGGGATTTGCGGTGCGCAAGGCGACGGGGCTTTCGCCACAGGCCTATATTCATCGGGAGCTGCTGTCCGAAGCGCGTGACCTTCTTCTGAACTCATCGCTGCAAGTCGCTGAAATCGCGTTCCGATTAGGATTTCAGGACCCCGGCTACTTCAATCGCTTCTTCACCCGCAACGAGGGCACGTCTCCCGGCCGGTTCAGGAGAACGGCAACGCGAATGCAGAACGTGCCGCCGCCGTCTTATGCGGCTTGGCCTTGACCTGACGGGCGGCTGAGAATTAGGCCGCTTCCAGTTCCTTGATATTGGCAAGGTCCGCTTCCAGCCTCGCAGCAGCCGCCTTGATGTCGAAGGCATTCTGCAAGTTCAGCCAATATTCCGGTGTGGTCTTGAAAAACTTTGCAAGACGCAAGGCGGTGTCGGCGGTGATACCCAGTTTCTCTCCCGCAATCCGTTCTATGCGGGTTCGCGGAATATTGAGGTGCCTTGCAAGAGCGTAAGCCGACATCCCCAGCGGCTCAAGATAGAGTTCCCGCAGGATTTCGCCCGGATGGATCGGAGGCGATTTACTGATTGTCATGCTCTCTGGCCCTCCTTGGCCGATTTTTCATGAGCCTCTCCACGAGAATTCCAGACTAGTGATAGTCGGTTATTTCCACGCTTTCCGGCCCTGCTTCCATCCAGACGAAGCAGATGCGCCACTGCTTGTTGATCCGGATCGAATATTGGCCCTCACGATCGCCGGACAGCTTTTCCAAACGATTGCCGGGCGGTGAGCGAAGGTCTTCTACCGTGGTCGCCGCATCCAGGATCGTGAGCAGCTGCTGGGCGCGGCGTACCAGATCGGCGGGGAAGCCCTTCTTCACAGATCCGTCGTCAATCGATGCGGTCAGCTTGTTTTTGAAAGAACGGATCATTGCTGGCCTCGTGATGTTGGTATCATAAACAGATACGCACAGAAGTCAACAGAACCGTATCTTAAAGAGATACGGCTTTTGCCGCCCCCGCCACCGTTCGATGCCGCCCGATCGGCAGCATCATCGGCTTGCCCGAGGTCGGATCTTCGATGACCCGACTTTCGATGCCGAAGACGTGGCGGACATTCTCCTCCGTCAATACGTCCTCCGGCGTGCCGAAGACATGCAGCTTCCCGTCCCTCATGGCGACGAGATGATCGGCATAACGGGCTGCGAGATTGAGATCGTGCAGCACCATGACGATGGTGGTTTCGCGGGCGTGGTTGAGGTCGGTCAGAAGGTCCAGCACCTCGACCTGGTGGCTGATATCGAGGAAGGTGGTCGGTTCATCCAGCAGCAATATGTCTGTCTGCTGGGCGAGCGCCATGGCGATCCAGACGCGTTGCCGCTGGCCGCCGGAAAGCTCGTCCACCGGCCGCTCGGCCAGTTCCACCGTATCGGTGGCGACAAGGGCTGCGGCGACGGCCTCGTCGTCCTGCCGCGACCAGCGGGCGAACAGGCCGTGATGCGGGTGCCGGCCACGGCTGACGAGATCGGCAACCACGATGCCCTCCGGCGCTATCGGCGATTGCGGCAAAAGGCCCATGCGCCGTGCGAGGTCGCGTGAGGGAAGACGATGGATCGATTTTCCATCGAGCAGAACCTGACCGGCGCGCGGCGCAATGAGCCGCGACATGCTGCGCAGCAGGGTGGACTTGCCGCAGGCATTGGCGCCGACGATGACGGTGATCTTCCCGCGCGGAACGGTGAGATCCAGCCCGTCGATAATGAGGTTTTCGCCGTAGCCGGCCGACAGGCCATTCACGGAAAGGGAGTGGCCGGTCATAACGAGCCTCCGCTGCGGTTGACCCGCACGATAAGGTAAATCAGATAGGGCGCACCGAGCGCGCCGGTAACGACGCCGACCGGGTAACGGCCCGGCAACAGGAACTGGCCACAATAATCGCCCACCAGCACCAGCGCCGCCCCAACCAGCGCCGCAGGAAGGAGCAGCGAGCCGTTGCTGCCGACAATGCGCGCCGCAATCGGCCCGGAGAGGAAAGCGACAAACGCGATGGGACCCGACACCGCCGTTGCAAAGGCGATCATGCCCACGGCGGCGATGATGACGATGATGCGCGTTCGCCTCACCCTCACACCAAGCGCTGCTGCGGCGTCGTCCCCCAGTCTCAACGCTTCCAGATCACGCGCACGGCTGAGGAGCAGGCCGCCGAAAAGGATCAGCGCGATGAGGAGCGGCAGCAGTTGCGGGATTTTCGCGCCGTTGACGCTGCCGGTCAGCCAGCGCATCGCCTCCTGCAGCGTCCATGCCGGCGCGACGGAGAGGATATAGGCGATAAAGCTCTCCAGCATGGCTGAAACGCCGATACCGACAAGGATCAGCCGAGTTCCGGCCACGCCGTTGCGGAAGGACAGGAGATAGACGAGAAGCGCGACGCCAAGACCGGCCGCGACGGCGAAGACCGAGACCAGCGGCCCGTTCATCTGCAGGACGACGATGGCAAAAACGGCTGCCGCACTCGCCCCGGAACTGATGCCGATAATATCGGGGCTGGCGAGCGGGTTGCGCAGCATGATCTGGAAGGCGACGCCGCCAAGCCCGAAGCTCAGGCCTGCCAGAATCGACAGCAGCGCGCGCGGCAGGCGCAACTGGCCGACGGTGAAGGTTACGCCGGTGATGTCCTCCCCCAGCAGAACGCGAATGACATCGTCGGGCGGCGTGAAGGATTGCCCGAGCATCAGCGTCGTTGCGAAAGCGGCAATCAGAAGCGCCGACAGGGCGGCTATGACAAGGCGACGCCGGCGCTGGCGGGCATGGCGATTGAAGACGAGATTTTCGATGACGGGAGCGTATATGGTCACAATTCACGCACCCTCTGGCGCCTGACAATCCAGATGAAGAAAGGCGCGCCGACAAGGGCGGTGACGATGCCGACATCGAGTTCCGACGGCCGCGCCACGATGCGCCCGACAATATCGGCGGCAAGCAGCAGGCAGGCGCCGCCGAGCGCGGAAAACGGCAAAAGCCAGCGATTGTCCACACCGACGAGCAGGCGGCAGAGATGCGGCACCACCAGCCCGACAAAACCGATCGGCCCGCAAATGGCGGTGGCCGCACCGCAGAGCAGGATGGCGCCGAAGGAGGCCACGGCTCTGGCCACGGCAACATTCTCGCCAAGCCCGGCGGCGAGTTCATCTCCGAGCGCCAGAGAATTCAGCTTGCGCGCCGAAAGCAGGCTGATGATGAAGCCGGCGGCCAGAAAGGGCAGCACGGTCTCGATACGCTCGAAAGTCGCCCCGCCGACGCCGCCGATCTGCCAGGAGCGGATGCCGCCGGCAATATCGCTGCGCGGCATAACGACGGCGATGACGAGTGAGGAAAAGGCGACGGAGGTGGCGGCGCCCGCAAGTGCGAGTTTCAGCGGGGTCGCCCCGCCTCGCCCTAGCGAGCCGACAACATAAACGAAAACCGCTGATACCCCCGCCCCGGCAATTGCGACCATGATGAAGGCCTGAGCCGAGGCGATGCCGAACCAGACGATGCCGATGACGACGGCGAGCGACGCCCCCATGTTCACACCGAGAATGCCGGGATCGGCAAGCGGATTGCGCGTGACACCCTGCATGATGGCCCCGGCCAGCCCGAGTGCGGCCCCGGAAAGCAGGGCAAGCAGCGTGCGCGGCAAACGCACGGCAACCGCTGCCTCGGCAACCGTCTCGACGCGGCCGCTGAGCCCGCCAACAATATCCGCAAAAGAGACGTCACGCGTACCGATGGCGACGGACAGCGCACAAAGCAGCGAGAGAAGCGCCAGCACCGCGCCGAGCCAAGCCGTTCGCACACGGTTGGAGCGTCTGGCGAGCAGCACGGCCGTCGCTTTGCCGGATCCAGACATCGTCACTGCGATGTCCCGGAGGATTTATCCGCAGCCTTTGCCAGAAGATCGGCATAGTCCTTCAACACCCACGAAATCGATAGCGGCGTGGGATTGGAGGCGGTGCCTAGCGGGTCGCGGCCCAGCATGACGATGGCATTGTTGGCAACGGCCGGCATGCGGGCGAGAAGCGGATCGGCGCGCATGGCGTTCAGCAGCGGCTCACTGCCATAGGTCACAACGATATCGACATCGTCGAAGGCATCCACACGCTCTGCGCTGACGCCGGCGGCGAATTGCCCCGGCTTCGTGGCTTCCACGACGCTTTTCGGCGAGGCAAGCCCAAGATCGGCGAAGAACTTCACCCTTGTGTCATTGGCCGTATAGAAATTAACGACGCTGAGATTCGTGGCGTCGAGATGGGTGACGAACATGGCTGATTTGCCCTTCAGCCGCGGGTGGCCGGCAACGACCTGCGCGATCTCACCCTCGATGCGTTTGATGAGCGCCTCACCTTCCGCAACCATGCCAAGGCCGGCGCTGTTCAGCCGGATCATTTCGCGCCAGTCCGTCGCCCAGGGAGAAACGGGATAGGCAACGACAGGGGCGATCTGGCTCAGCGTATCGTAGTCGGACTGGCTGAGGCCTGAATAGGCGGCAAGGATGACATCCGGCTGCGTCGCCGCCACGGCCTCGAAATCGATGCCGTCGCCCTCGTCGAACAGCACGGGCTTTGCCGCGCTGAGTTCGGTGAGCCGCTTTGCCACCCATGGCAGCAGGCCATCGCCATCATCATCGCCGAAATTGGCCGCGGCAAAACCGACGGGCACGATGCCGAGCGCCAGCGGCACCTCATGGTTGGCCCAGGCGACAGTTGCGACCCGCTGCGGTTTCTTCGCAATCGTGGTCGTGCCGAAAGCATGTTTGATGACGATGGGATAGCTGGTCGTCTCCTCCGCCGAGGCCATATTCGGCGCAATCAGCGACAGGAAAAGCACAAATACCGGCAGGACGCAGCGAAACGGGCGAAGCATTGGCGAGCTCTCAAAAGTTCAAAAGTGGACTTGAACTCTCAGCTTCAATTGCCTCCGTCAAGCCCAGGCAAGAAATGCCGTCGCAACAGCGGTGAAATTTCCGGGGTTTTGTACAAAACCGCAAAAAGTTACAATACCGGACAAACTTTCTCAAGTTATTGGGCGCTTTGAGAGTGGGCCGTGGAAGCGGCGATCGGGGCATCAACTTCTGGAACATACCAATGAATATCGAAACCGAAGGCAGACACCGCAAAACCGCGCGACGTCGTTATCAGGATACGGCGCTGCTTGCCTGCACGGCGCTTGTCGCCACCCTGCCCGGCGCCTTACTGGCGCAGGAGGCTGCCACCACGAACAGCAGCACGGTTCTGGAACGGATCACCATCGAAAGCGGTGACAATGACCAGAAGTCCATCGTCGCCAACCGCACGACGAGCGGCAGCAAGATGGCGACCGATATTCTCGACACACCGGCCTCTGTCTCGGTCATCACCGCCAAGGAAATGCAGCAGCGCGGCGTACAGAGCGTCGAAGAAGCGCTGCAATATACCGCCGGTGTGACCACGGATTTTTACGGCTCCGACGACAGGTTCGATTATTTCAAGATTCGCGGTTTCGACGCCTATACCTATCGCGACGGGTTGACGCTTGGCCGTCCCTTCGGCGCGCTGCGCGAGGAAACCTATGCCTATGAGCGTGTTGAAGTGCTGAAGGGCGGCAATTCCACCACCTTTGGCGTCTCAGATCCCGGCGGCTCGGTGAATTACTCCACCAAGGTGCCGAAACGCACCCGTTTCGGTGAAGCCTATGTCACCGGCGGCTCCTATGGCCGCGCCGAAACCGGCTTCGATTTCGGGGACAACATCACCAGCGACGACACGCTGTCCTATCGCCTGACCGGCAAGCTCAGAAATGCCGATGCGGAATATGACTATTCCCGCGACGACGAGAAATTCTTCATGGGCGGCCTGACATGGCGTCCCACGGACGTCACCAGCCTTACCGTAGTTTACGACCACCTCAACAAGGATGGCGTTCCGGGCGGCGGCGGCCATCCGGTCGGCTCGCATTTCGACCGGAGCCGTTTCTTCGGCGAACCGGACTACAATTATCGCGGCACAAACCGCAATTCGCTGAGCGTGATGTTCGACTACGATTTCGGCTCCGGCCTGACGCTGAGTTCCAACGCCCGCTACAGCAAGGCGAATACGGACTTCGGTTATGCCTATATCTCGTCCACACCGACCAACGGTTCGACAATCGCCAACCGGTCCTATTTCGGCAACGACACCGAGACCGAAAACTTCCTGGTCGACACGCGCCTGCAATACGATACGCGGTTTGAAAATGTCGAAAGCCGCAGCCTCGTCGGCGTCTTCTACAATGACTACACCTCCGGCAGCAAAAACTACTTCGGCGCTGCGCCGAGCATAAACTGGACGAACCCGGTCTATACCGGCGCCCCCTCCACGGTGCCGCTCTTCTCCAACTCGCTGACCGACCAGAAGACTAGAGCGATCTACCTGCAACAGGACCTGACCTTCTTCGACAGGCTGATCGTCAGCGCCGGCCTGCGCAACGACTGGATCGACACCGACCAGACCAACCGGCTGAACGGCACGACGGCGAGCGGCGACATCAGCGAACTGACCAAGCGTATCGGCGTATCCTACAAGGTCACCAATGAGATCGCGCCTTATATCAGTTACGCCGAGTCGGTGGTGCCGGCATCTGGTCTGACGGTAGAGCCCGAACGCGGCGAACAGATCGAACTCGGCGTGAAATATCGTCCGGACGCTTTCCCGGCCCTGTTCACCGCGTCGATCTACGATCTGAAGAAGAACAACATCACCGTCACCAGCCCGATCACCAGCCTGCCGACGACCATCGGCGAGGTGCGTGTGCGCGGTCTCGATCTCGAAGCCAAGGCGGAAGTCACCGACAATCTCAGCCTGACGGCCGCCTATTCCTATCTCGACGCGGAAATCACTGAAAACGGCACCGGCGGCAATGTTGGCAACCGGCCGCAATTCGTGCCCGAGCATCAGGCCTCGCTGTGGGTCAACTACACGCTTGCGGGCAATGACCATTTCGGCGACATGACCTTCGGTCTCGGCGGCCGCTATACCGGCGCTTATTATTTCGACAATGCCAACAAGGTCGAAACCGGAAGCAGCGTGACCGTGGATGCAGCGTTCAGCTACAAGATTCAGGAAACCGCCTCGCTGGACGTCAACGTTTCCAACATCTTCAACGAAAAACACGTCTCTTATGGCGGGTTCGGCGCTGACTTTTACAATCCCGGCCGGGCGTTTTCCGTAACTTTGCGAAAGACATGGTGAAAATCGACATTAGCAATATTTTTCAATATATTGCATAATTTCCCTAATGCACAACGTCATCTCGGGCTCGTCCCGAGGATCTAACCACGTCTCATCAAGTCTGAAGGTCGCAGATCCTCGGGACAAGCCCACTACTGTCCGGTTTAAATTTGCGGCCATTGGAAGGCCATCTGGTTTTGGTTTCTGGGTTTGTCTGGTGGCGGGTTTAGAAGCCGATCGGTGCGTCGCCGGTGCATGA
>NZ_JAQAHD010000023.1:0-68657 GCF_027871605.1 Agrobacterium sp. CFBP 3001 | reverse complement strand
GAAAGCGCGGGTCATATTGCCTCCGACCAAATCACCAGTCGGATCATGGAATCAGAAATCGGACCGTAACGGAATCCTCAATCCGATTCCGAGTTCAGTGGACGTGCTCTAATCGCAGAACTGTTTATGGTATCCACTTTGGCGATATCCGATTTGCAGGGTGATGCATACCTTACTGATGTTTGGAATGTACTGCACAAAACGGCTGATCCTCTTACGAGAACAGGTAGGTCGCAATCTTGGCAGGATTTTCTGAAAGGCCTGCTGCAGGATAAAATAAAGTACAAACGTCGTAATTATAACGGAAAATGGCGGCGATATACGAATGATTTGTCATTAGATCAGGTGCTGAATTTACAAGAGTTATTCAAACTTCTGGAGAGCAATTCGAACTTTAAAGCCGTCGATTTCGTGGAGGGATTTTGATGTCGGAAAAGAAACCTTGCAACGGTTTGATCGCCCAACTGCTGAATCCTCTCAGCGATCCTCGTGTAAAGGCAATCGTTGACGAAGCCCGAAAAGAATACAATGAAAGGTTTGAACCCTAACGATAAAGCCCCTTGATTGGGGCTTTTTTGTAGACTCCGATCTATTGGACGGCCAGCACGGCGCTTGGTATCGCGACCGTGTCAATCACACAGGAACGCAGCCTACAAATACAATCGCAGGCTTGGATGCACTCATTGCCACCGTAAACGACCCGTGGGCATTGCAGCCGATTGGTATATTGATTGCTGGTAATGCCGGGTGGGGTGGTTTCCCGGCTCCTCCTACTAATAAAGAATATAGATATGTAATGCTGACTGCTGGATTTGCCGGAGCAGGGCAATATAACGCTGGTATTCTAATTGAAGAATCCACTACCGGATCGTCACCCAACATTACGTCAACAGCGAAGATAAATATGCCCGCATCACCAATGCACGGCATAACAGTGCGGCTGATCAATACCGAACGTCGATTCTTGAGACCGGGAGCGCCGGGAGCGCTACAGGATAGCCAAAACAGAAGTCATACGCATCACGTCAATGACCCCGGTCACGCTCACTCCGTCAATTTGAATCCGCTCAAAGGACCGTTTAATGGCGCTAACCAAGATGTAGGTCCCGGTTCAGGTGGTTCTAACTGGTACAATGTCGGTACTTCAGTAAATGCCACCGGGATATGGTTATCGGGAGACGGTGGTGATGAAGCCCGACCACGTAGTATGGGTGTCGATTATTATATGCGGATTATCTGATCAGATTTTCCAGATGGTATCAAATTCGGCAGGTGTCTTACTTAATGCGCCTGCCAACCAAACAACGAATTCATCATCGCGTCTAAACCAATCAGCATATTCCCAAACCGTTGCCAGACGTGCGTTAAGCGCGATGTCATCAACTTCATCAATCAATTTGGAAACGGTGTTTGGAAAGATTGCATTAGCAATTAGCAAGTTTCGAAATTCGACGGGTGATAATGGAGGATAGTGTGCAAGGCGTTCTTCTGTAATGCGCATTGCCTCTATTTCATCCGCATATGCGACTGCATAAGTCGCTAAGTCATCTGTCGATGGTTGCTGTACGGGTACGTTCCATTGGTAAATGATGGCAGGAGAAATGCGTTTTGACGAGTTGTGTTCGACTTGATGCATCGTCCAATAATCATAACCGTGTACCAAATCAGGATACATCTTACTAATTATCAAAACGATATCGTTGCTCGACAGATCGTGCGGGTAGTTCGTAAAATCGATATCCATATTAAAATCCTAAAATTATTGATTACGTAGAGTGACGGCGCGCAGGTTGATAACGTTCGTTCCTCTTGATGATCTGAGGCCTACAAGAACATAAGGGAAAGGGGCGTCCGCTAATCTGTCGTTATAATTTGGATCGACCGACCCAAACTCCCAAACACCAGAGTTATGAGGGCATTGTGCGCCTCTACCGGCAAAGGCTTCATCAAGATAACCGTGCACGCCTGTCCATAAACGACCAGCGTCAGTTAAGGCCATTCTTTGATTACCGTTGTTATAATACCATCGGAATGTCGTATCCGTATTATGCCCACCCCTCATTGACCATTGGTAACCGGATGATTGATCGTATTTCTGGAAACTCATTTCACCATTTTTGACAGTCAAATTAGTTGTTAAAGAGTTTCCGGCTGTTAACGAACCGTCAGCGTTGAGAGTGATCGAACCAACAGTAAGACTACCGGTCATCGTATCGCCTGACTTGGAGACCTTTGCTGCTAGCAGTGCATCCAAGCCTGCGATTGTATTTGTAGGCTGCGTTCCTGTGTGATTGACACGGTCGCGATACCAAGCGCCGTGCTGGCCGTCCAATAGATCGGAGTCTATACCTTTTCCGCTTCCGTAGTCTGCGATTGTGACAACGCGTGAACCACCCTGCGAAAGCGAACCTGTTACCGCTGTATTGCCTGTAATATTGGTCGCTCCTGTTACGGAAAGATCACCTCCGACTCCCGCACCTCCTGCAGAAATCGTCAACCCACCAGCCGTAATTTTCAAACCACCATCGGAAATCGTTGTCTCGGACGAAAACGTTTTGCCAGTCATCGTAGTCGGTAGCCGAGCGTTATTGAGAGTACCTGCTGAAATATTCGAAGCGTTGATATTGGAGATATTCGAACCGTTGCCTTCGAAAGCAGTAGCCTTGATCGTACCTGAATAATTCGAAAGATTGGATGACGACTGCAGAATATATCGAGTACCATCATACACTAAGTCGACTGGCATATTCGCGATAATATCACCTGCCTGTAGGGGTGTTCCATCATTACGAACGACGGAGACAGCACCAAGCGTATTCAGGTTGATCGTTGATGCACCGGTATTGGTGACATTTGCAAAAAACGAGATACGCTTGCCTTTGGTAATTTCCAGCGGTTGTTCAAACGATATCGCATAGACGTTCGCAGAACCTGTCGATGTATAGACAGGATTGGTTGAAACATATTCGCGTTTTACTGCGCCGCGAATGTTCCTGATAATAGGGGCGATTGTGGATGGTTGATAGCCACCTTGCACACCGTCAGGCGATGCTGACGTGTTGCCGCCATCCAATTCGGTCCATTTATTATTGCTGATATCTACCATTTATTGTTCTTCTTATTGGCGATTTGATATCAGTATTTATTGCCGCAAATCTTGCATATAATCGCGTATAGCGATCTTGAGAGATTGATCCGCTGTCTTGTTATAAATGTTGGTCAATCTGCTGATTGCGCCTTTACTCGTGCCGGTATTCAGGCCAGCCATCCATTGCAGTGTTTCCGGCGATGAAAACAATTTGTTGGCATAGCGCTTCCCGGCTTTATCAGCGCCATATTTGAGTACCGGTATAAGCAATGCGGATGGTGATGCAGTCGCGATAGCGCCAGCAATGGACGCGGAGTTTACAAAGTTGTCGAGTTGGGTGGATAGGTGACGTGCGGTATTTGAATGGTTTTTTGTGCCTGCGTATTGCACAAGGTTGCGAGATACTTCGACAATCTGTTCCATTGATTTACGGAGTTCGTTGCCGTCCTTTGTCATATAGAGCGCGGTCTTGGTTTCTTTCGGAAGTGAGTCCCAATCCGCGATCAAACGGGAAGGGGAGAAGTTACCGGAATTATCTCTGCCAAGTTTCTGAAAAACACCTGAACCGATTTCCTTTACGGCATCATCACCGCCTGCAACGCGTGCTTGACGGACCATTTGGGTGATCTTGCTTCCGGCATTTTTACTACCGGAAATCATCATCTTGTAGGCGGCTTCAGGAACCTGTTTGCGCAGAATTTCATCGGAAATGTTTTGGGAAACAAGGTTGCCGGGGTTTTTGGTGCGCGCCGTGAAATTATTGGCTTTGCGCATTGCCTGAATGACTTCTTCACCACCTTTTTCAGCGGTGGCTGTCATATCGTCGGTCAAAGACTTGTAGAGATTGCGGTAGAGTTGGCCTTCCCTTGTGGGCAGATTTCGATCAAAAGCGATATCACCAATCGCCGTACGTGCTTGCTTCAAGGTATCGAATGAAGCACCTGCCTGAACATCTGCGACGATTGCCTCGGCCTGTTTGATTGCGGTTTCATAACCACTACCAGCATTCATTTTCGCGGACTGGCCAAGTTGCTTGTATTCTTCGCGGGTGGTTTTGAGGAACTGAGCCGTGTTCGGAGCCTCAGCGGGAATACCCTGCGTCAATCGACCTACGTCATCGTAGAGTTCATTCTGGCGGTTATTAACGATAGATTTGAATTCACTGGCGCGTTGCTGGATCGTGTCACCAGCCTCTGCAGCGGATAGGTTCCGGCCACCTGTGGTACGGTCGATCACATCGTCAAATCGCTTGCCTACATCATCGTAGATCTCGCCAACGCGATTAGACATTATCGAATTACCGGACAGACGGGATTGCTCTCGTGACGCGGCAACTGGACCACCGATCATACCTGGAGAAGGCGAAATACCGATATCTTCAAATGATTGCAGTCGTTGTGCGGCCTTGGCGGCGTCATCAGCAGGGGTTAACCCACCAATTAATCTGGATGGGCGTACAGCATCAACGGCTTTTCCTACGCCTCGGCCTACCGCGCCACCTATAACGGTACCACCCACTTCGCCTGCTGCACCGATCCCGAAATCTTGCAGCGAATCTATTGCCTGCTCACCGGTCGAACGGGTGTCCTGATTGCCGAAGATTAGATTAGCGCCGCGTTGATAGAGGTCACGAGCGGCTGCATACCCTGTTCCGGCTCCAGTAGCACCAGCGGCGAGTGCGCCTGTGGTGGTACCGACAACCGGGACAACAGAGCCTGCGCCTGCACCAGCTGCTCCACCAAGAATACCACCACCGACCGCACCGACCGTACCTACGATTTCTGGAGCGGCATCACCGAAGTCACCCCACGAAGGAACCCACGATTTAACATTGAAAACCATTGCACGATCAGTTTCTGGATCGCGCATAATGAATTGATCGGTTCCGACCGGCTGAGCATCGGGATAGTATTTGCGAAGGGCGGCAAGACGGTCTTCTGGTTTCGTCAATGCACCAACTTCGAAGCGAACCGATGTTGGCACCTCTTGCCATACATCCGAAACATTGATCGGTGTCTGGTCGTCGTAATAGGCGGTATCACCTTCAATTCTTGACCAAGGTGCGGCAGGTTCGGTCGGTTGATTAGGATCGTAACCGTCTACATATTCGTAGTCATCGGGATTGAGGCCTTGTTCGATCAATAGCTGTCTATCGACATCGGCCAATGTATTTTTCGCTGCAGGCGGCGCGGTATCGCCAAACATCACCGACTTAATTTCTTTTTTCTTCTTATTTTCGGCCATTTAAAAATCTCGAATTATGCTCGGCGTGTAAATCCGCCAAAACCTGCCATTCCCCCACGTCGTTTGCGAGGATCTTCGTCATCACTATTTACGAGAGATTCCGAAAACTGGATTTGAATTGGCGTCGATCCGCCGATGCGCCCGCCCTGTAATGGCGCGATGGTTGGGGTGCTATCTGCGGCGGCGAGTGCGGCGGCGAAACCACCAAGCCCTTTGCCGATGCTATCCTCACCATCGAGGTCGAATCCCCATAACTGGCGAGTTCCGTCTTCAGCGGTTTTGACACCTAATGCATCGTCAATCCCGTTACGTATACTGCGACCAAAGCCAGCCAAACCGGTTATTTCCTTGCCGTTTTTATCAAGCATCCGTGGATCAATATTCGGATCAGGGGTAGTGGCAGGAATTGTCGCTGTAACAGTTTGCGCAGGTGTATTTGATTGCGTTGGTTGATATGAAGCGACTATTTGCGCTCCATCATCTCCGCCAAACGATTTTGCGGCTTCAGCGGCGTAGCGTTCGCGGTTGCTATACCCGTGGCCAGCCGTTGGATTATCCCACTTGAAATATTGGGGCCTTTCATAAGATATCATTGCACGAGTTGCTGACGGAATGTCCGTCGCACTACGAAGCAAATCACCTGAACGTTTTTCGACGCCATTTAACTCGTGGTGGATGAAGTCCAGTTGCGTATCAAGATTGTAAACATCACGGTCAGATGCCTTCGCGAATCGATGTAAGTTAACTGCGCGATCCTGATTCCACTGGCCAATACCGATACTATCCGATCCGTCTCGTCCGTCGCCACGGTTACGTGCACCGGTACTGAGGCTAGACTCTTGCATCAAATTTCCTACGATGCCTGCCGCTTGTGCGTCGGAATATCCGTATTTTTGTTTTAGATAATTGTATGCGTATTGCGCATTCCGGTTCTTCGCTATCGCCATAATTACCCCCTCGGCCTTAGATGAGCAGGAAGTTGGCGCTGTCTGGATAATGGCATATTGGATTGAGTGCGATTGCCGTTGTCACCAAATACGTTATTCGAAATATCGTCAGCCGATAGATAGTTTCCTCGGAAACCCTTTAGAGTCCCGTTTTGGTCAAAGTAATTCAGTTTATTGATGTTCTGTTGGCTGTTCGATTTGAGCATTTCTGCAAGTGCTTTAACGCGCTTGACGTTCTCTTCAACCGGTAGATTTGGATTGAATGCGCGGGCCATAATCATTTCACCTTCTTTTTCGGTGAACTGTGCTCCGAGGACTTGTCGTAGCGTTCCCTGAACCACTTCATATGTCTTCTCGCGAGCGATTGTACCGTCAGGATTTAAATACGGTTTCAAGAAGGCGGGCGCATTTTCGAGAACAATGTTTCCAGAAGCACTCGGTGTCGTTTCGAGGATTCGGATTGTTTCATCAAGCTGAGCGATTTGCACCTGATTGCGGTTATAATCAGCGGCTGTAGTCTCGTAATTTTTGCCGAATTCCTCGTCGCGCTTCTCCTCGCCCTTTGTCAACTCGGGCATCCCACCTGCGCCACCGGCTCGCTTCTTGTCATCAATACGAAGCGTATTAATGACGGACTGATCAGTTACTACATTACCAGACGTATCGAGCATTGCGGTACGACCAGTTGCTGGATCGAATACCTGCGTATATAGCGCGCCTTCCGGCGAGTAATATGTTTCGCCCTTTTGATAATTAACTGGCTTAACGTTCGTACCGAGAAGTTCTTGTGCTGCTTTAAATTCACCGATTTCGGCGTAAAGACCGGCGACTTGTTGCCTTTGTGCGGACGATAATCCATTTGGACCTGCATCTTGATAGATACGAGCAATCTGCGCCTGTACTGACTTCGACTTCTCGCCTTCGGCCAGTGCAATTTCATTCGCACGACGCTTTTGGTCAAAAACAGCGCGGTCCTGTGCGGCCTTGTCGTAATTCTCACCAGCCTTACCATAAGCACCGATACCTTTACCAAGGGCTTCCGCCCAATCTGGCGTACCTGCGCCGAGGATCGCGCCACCGGCTTGCAACATACCGTTCGACCATCGTTTGCGGTCTTCTGCGTCCTGCAGCCCGAGGAAATCCCAAAACGCATTCGATTTTGTTTCTGGTTTTGCTACTCCAGCAGGTGCCGATGTTGCTGGATCGCTATAGGTTTCGCCTGTCAGAACGTAGGCCATTGGCGAAGGGGCAGGATCGACCTGTTCGTCCTCTACGAGCAGAATAGGGTCGGGTGTAAGACGTGTTTTGCGGTCAGCGACATATGCGGATGGCTGTTCTGTGCGAATAGGTGCAGGCGAGGCGGCTCCAGCAACTGCGTTATTGCGACCTATCGTGATCGCGTCTCTAAAAGCCGTGCGATCTCGTGCAGCGTCTTCTCGTGCATATTGATCTTGCAAGCGTTCGCGCTCCATTTCTGCGCGAATTGCTTCTTCCTCCTCACGTTTCTTACGTTCGATTTCCTGAATGTAATTAGGTCGGTTTCCCGTTAAAAAATCCCAAACTGATGCCATTAATGTATACTCTCTAAATCTGTAAATGTATCTGGATGGACGACCTTATAACCGGCGTATTCGCTGACAAGATCAGGACGGATATCTTCAACTTCCTGCGCCATTGGGCCGACATAAATCTCGTCATCGCCGACGTAATTGTACGAGTACATATCCCAACCGTTGATACTTTTACCGATGCGGATGATGTTCTCTTTTAGTCGCTTATCGCAGAATAGGCCGAGGCCTGCTGTGGCGAGACCAAGGATATTCGATAGCGCGCTATTACCCGGCTGCGTCGTTTGCGATGATTGATTATTGTATCCGCCGCCATTCAGGATATTCGCGAAATTCGATAACTGAATAAGCGGGCCTTGCTGTTGTGCATCCCACTGTGCGATCTGACCGTTCAATACTTGCTGATTATACGCATCCTTCTGCGCACCAATTTGACCGATGATTTCAGCCGGTAGAAGTGAATTCTGATAAATGTTGCCCGCGTTATTCGCTGCGTTGAGTTGCGTATTAGCCGCATTCTGATTTGCAGCGGTACCTGCATTAGCGGCATTAAGCGCAAGGTTTGCGTTGTTCAGGTTGTTCGATACACCCTGATTATATGCGTTGGATTGCTGGCCGAGTAGCGACGAAAGGTTGCTGATCGACTGCTGATAATTACTGCCGAGACCTTGTGCACCCGCCATTTGGGTATTTGCATTCTGCGCATATGCATTACCGAGGTTATTTGCTGCCGATATCTGATTATTCACACCTTGATTGTGATTGTTCGATAGCAGATTATTAGCCTGCAACATCGAATTGACATCGTTGTTGTACTGGTTGGCATACATATCGGTTGCAACCTTGGACATCTGCTGCGCAGCCGTTCCGGTCGCGTTGTTGATCTGGCTTGCAAATGCTCCTGAACCAGAACGTCCAAGGGCAGCGGCCTGACCACTAAGCGTAGGCAAGGTGCTGTTTTTGAGAATATCCGCGATGGATTGCTGACTGTTCGCGATGTTTTGCTGGAGGTACGGGTTGTTTCCGATGTTCGCGCCGGAGGCCGTCGCAGCAAGGTTTGTATTCGTTGGGTTAGCACCCTGTGCTGCGCCAAGCGCGGACTGCGCAGCGCCTACGCCGGGATTGTTCGAATTAGCGATATTCGAATAGATGTTGTTGGTCGGGTTCTGACCGTTCTGAACCTGCCCAATCAACGCGGCCAAGCCGCCAGCCGATGGATCAGTGCCAAGGTTCAAGCCACCCATTAAATTGCTATAGGTCTGATTGGCCTGCTGGTTCGCGCCACCGGTCTGGATTAGGTTGTTTGTCGCAGTAGCTGCGTTCCCCAACATTGCATTGTTCGTCGCGTTGTTTGCGGCGTTCGCGGCCATCTGTTGTGCTTTTTGCGTTTCGGCAGATTGACCAGCGACTGTGGGCCCCTGCCAGACCTGCGGCTGACCGTTTTGTAATGCGGTATTATACTGCGAATAAACGCTTTCGAGGTACGGTTTTGCGCCGCTCCAAGGCTCAGTCTGGGTCGTCTGTGTGGTCGTTTTCGGGGATGATGCCATCGAAAAATCTCGTGAGCAGGTAGACCCTGCTTTCTTGTTGTTTTGTAGTATTTATAGAGAAACCGAGCGGCTCCAGCACGCGGGTCCAGCCCTTGCGGCCAAGTAGGCACATCCCGATAGCGCCGTGGGTCTTCGCCCAATCTTCGACTATGGATTGTCCTGAAAGAATGTCGGATAGGTCACCTGACGCGATGCGAATAAGGCACCAGTGCGTATCATCTTCGAGATTGATGACGATCTGAACTACGGCGATGGAGCCATTATTGACCCACATCACCGCTTCGCGATTATCCAATAGTTTCAGGATTTCGTTTTCGGTTGTTCCGTCATTCGCGATATCGATGACACGTAAGATCTTTTCGCGGAATCGACCGTAGGTTTCGATTGCATCTTCGGCTGTATCAACTCTGCGGATCATCACCGAACACCTGAAATGACGTAATCGAAAATACCAGTGCCAGTTATGACGATTTGTGCCTGACCATCGTTCAACGTTGATATGTAATACCGTGCAGTAGATGCTGCGGTATCACGCGGGGACAATACGATTACGGACCCCGGATATATCTTCGGATTTTGCAAAACGATGGTGCCAGATTCAGCTACAGTAATTGTACCGGTTATGTCGGAAACTTGACGGATAGCTGCGTTGATCGCAGTTCGTAGATTTGATTTATCATCGATATTGCTAATGGGATGGATTGTGGTCATATCAACGACCTCCCGCTGGAACGGCGTCGATTTGAATAGCGGATATTTTGTCCCAATTGCCGCTAATCGTCATACGTATAGAATGATAACGCGCTTGAGACCGAACATAGGCATAACCTGTTGCGTTGGTCGTGGAGGAGGGGTTACTCCAGTTCAATCCCTCGTTGGGGAGTTGTTTACTGCCAATCGTAATTTGGGCAGTGCCATCTGATTGATAGACCGGCCTAACAGCCGTTACAGTCGCACGGTCGGTCTTGGCATTATCAAGTGATTGGCTTATCTGGATTTCGGCGGTCTCTATTACTGCGGGCATCTGAGGTCCGGTGAGTGTATAAACCTTGCCACTTACGTCCAACCCCCAAACGACGGCATTACCACCCGTCCATATGTTGCTATCAAACGATGCGGGAACGTTATCGATGGAGCCGTAAATATCGAGGCCATCGAGTGTCATTGGCTGTGATTGTGATTGAAATAGATACGTCGAACGTGCATCAGAATATGACCATTCTTCCGTGACGTAGTTATAAATTAGAGATTTATCCGGTTGGGAATTAATTGCGGATTTTGATGCATATGTCCAAATAATCAGCGGCTCGGTTGGGTCAGCAACAACTGTCATCAAGTGCCAAGCATTAGTATCTGCATCATCTGCAAAATAGCGGTCGATCTTGCCTGCACCGATGGCGGCGATGTTGCCTTTGCTGAAACTGTAAAATCCGTCACCCGAATAAAAGTACGTGATGCCGTCAACAGTGATCACAGATGATGCAACGGAACAGCCTCTGCCTTCGACAACGGTAGAGAATTCAAAAATCCAAGGCGTTCCGATGTAATGCTGACGCACTATGGCGTTTTCACAAAGTACCCAAATGTCCTCGTCAGCGATAAGGCCGGTAACCGCACCGACGTTTCTTAAATCCTGATAATCGGCTTGTGTTGCTTGAGAAAAAGACCAGTCGAGAGGATTGTTTAAGGCCGACCATCTTATACGAGATGGCTGCGCTCCATCGAACGCATCGAACGTGTTGGCAACGACAACAAAACCGCGATGAGATACGATATGACGGCCTCGTACAAGGGTTGTCAAATCAGTGAAATTATCGTTTTCATCCATATTAATGTACTGGATGTTGTCTGAATAATTCGTGGTTATGATTGACGCGGAATATTGGATAGAATTCCATCGTTCTTGCTCGGTGGTCGTATAGCCACCTGTTCGTGATTTAATCTGCCAGTTATTTGTCGCTGGATCGAAGAGATATAGATTGCTTGTGGTGCCTGCGTAAACTCTCGCATTGCCCAAACTATCCGCGCCGAGCATCATACCGCGAGCAGGAGTATCAAGTGACGAAGACGCATACAGTGATGCAGATTTCAGCGGCATATAGGTAACAGTGCCTTGAGCATTCCCTATGGCAGGTGAGACGTTCTTTGCGACTTTAAGGCCGGGATTTGCAAGGTCGGCTGCGTCCGGTCGCCAATGTGGGAGAGGGATGTCTATTACCAATGCGTCACCTCTCTCTGGATCGGATTGGTAACGGTAGTGCCTTGCTTATGATCTTCAAGAAGCGCATTAATCGCTTCCATCATCGACGCTTTTGCATCCTGCTCGGCTTCGGCATCTTTCGCCCATTTGTATAGGCGGGAGAGGACACCGTAGAGATAAACAGAAGGATAAAACGTCAGCAGCCAGTTCGTATTATCAATGGAAGAAAGAGCCGGAATACGCGCGTAATAGGCGATGGTGGCTTTATTCAACTTATCGATAGATCGAAAATTTAATTGATTGCCGGATTGGTAATATGTGATCTGATCGGGGTAGATCTTGTTATCGAAAATACCAACAGGGGTGGGGGTCACACCATCAACAGATATTGCTCTTGTCTTGATGTGATTGGCAGGCAACGTAACCGTATTACTGGCATTGATGTTGATGGTGGTTTCGGTTTCCGCACGATAGTGGATGAGAAATGGCGCGATATCGGATTCTGCCAATCGGATAAACAAATCAATCGGAGCATCTGAACGAAGCGAATAATCTTGTACTGCGGTGACAAGTTGCTGATAGGTGCCGATCATCAGAGCACCAAGTTATTGGTTCGGACTTTTGCATAATCACCGTCATTAAGACGGCGTTTGAGCCGGTCGGGATCATCAATTATCCCTTCTTTTTTCCACTCGTGGTACAAACCGATTGGGATATTGGCAGCGCGTTCTAAATCAGAAAGTTTGCTGGTTTCGCTGAAATCTGCGGCGGCTTCGGCGTTTTCTGCAAATACTGCATCGAGTGACAGATAGTATGTTTCGATGTGGATACCGTCGCTGCGTCTTACAAGGTCAATGCGATAGTCTGGTGTCCATTCCCAAATGATACGATCTCGACCTACAAGATCATCAAGGGCGAAGTTATGTGTTTCCATCAATGTACCTGATAATGTTGTTTTTATCAGGTATTTATCCACGAAAAGAGGCGGGTGTTATCCCGCCTAATTTGATAAATTATTGTTGTTATTATTATACGGCTGTAACGTCCGCGATCTTGCCGGACGATGCTTCATTTTTAGCCGATAGCGTCAACTCGGTTAGAATCTGGCACTTAACCGAGTCGCCAACTCTACCTAACTCGGTCTTCTTTGTCGGGCGTGCGGTTGATACCGACCAGTAAGCAGGATCGAATGCAATAACAGTCGTCTTGCTCATAAAGTGATGCGGGATGATGTGGTGCGTACCAAAATCCGAGACGTAAATCTCGACACCCGCATAAACTGTCTTCGACTTGTCCTGCTCCTGGTATTTGGTTGCGTTTCCGCTAAACTTGCTGAATGCGCGCTTAAGGCTACCGGAGACGATCACCTTGGACGGGTCACCACCTTCTTCCCAGATAGACTGCGCCAACTCGTTGAACATATCTTCTGTGAGAGGGCGGGTTGTACCTGCGGTCACTGCGCCAACAAGGCCAGCGTTAAATCCGGGTGTGGAACCGCCGACGCCGTGATCAGCGTTAGTCGATAGCCACGCTTCGAGACCACCGAGTTTACGGGTATTACCGCCAACGCTGGCGTTAGCCGAGACAAGCGCGGACTCGATGTCGATTTTCAACTTTTCGGTTTTCTTGGCGATCTGATATGCCATAGCCGACTTGTAACCAGCCGAGTTTACGCCGTCTTCCAACGTGCCGGATACTTCCGCGACTTCCGAGAAAATCTGAGTATAGTTGCCGAGGCGATTGGGACCGGACTGATTTGCTTCTGGAGCAGCGCCTGCTTCTGGCTGAGCGTTGTCTTTATTGGCTGGTTCGAGCTTATCATTTAGAAACTCGTGATATGTGTTGGTTGCTTTATCCTTTTTGATTTCGGTGAAAAAGGGAGTCTTGGTTGGCGAAATGTTAGAAATTACGTCGCCTAAATCTTCGCGACCATTTTTAACTTCTGTAGACTTTAATACGGCCATTAGTGGCTTCTCCGTTATTATTATAATTGATGTTGTTGATATTAAAGCATCTGCATAATCATAGCCGCCGCGTCTTCTACCGTTCCTGTATCGGTAAACGTCTTGCGGGTTGCTTCGGTTTTGCTGTTGCCGTGTGGTCGATTAACTGGTGCACTGATCTTGGGCTTGTCAGCGATAGCGGCTTTAGCGGCGGGTACTGCCTGTGCAGTGGTCTGTGCTTTGTACGCGCTATAGAGGATCGACAGTACGCGACTATCCGCGATACCTTCGATTTCCTCTTTACTGAAACCATTATCTGAAAGGTATTTTGTCATACCCTTCAAGATCGGTGTCGCGGTCTCCTTGTTGCCAAACTCAGGGAATTTCGCGACGATTTCTTCTCGCGCACGCTGCTGATTTGCTACAAAGGCTTCGCGTTCAACACGCTCGTTTTCCTGCTTAAAAGCAGTTTCAAGTTGAGCCAACTGCTGCACCTGACTTTCGAACGCAGCCGCCTGTTCTTTTTTTACGGCGTATTCGTATGGATCATCAGCGGCGAGTTGCTGCCAGTTAATGTCAAAGTTATATTTCCAGTGGGTGGCAAGCTGGTGCTTGATTTTCCCAATTTCTGCCAAACTCTGATTTCGGATTTCCACTTTCGCCTGTTCCATCGTGCCAAGTTTTTCACGTTCGGCAGCGAGTTCTTGCGTTTTCTTGGTGTAATCCGCTTGACGAAGATAACCTTTCTTTAGTTCACCGTAATTGATTTTGGAGCCATCATCTAAGGTGATTTCTCGATCATCGGTAATTTCGGAAAATGTATCTTCGTTGATGTCTTTTTCGATTTCATCCGTTGTCTCAAATTCCGTTTCCGGGTGATCGTTCACAATTTCATCGGTCGTTTCGGACGTGGTGGTGTCGTCATCAATTACAGTGTCGGTTGTTTCGTTGTCGTCAACGGAGTCCCACATAGTTGCAATATGTTGAGCAGCATCTTCGATGCTCATTCCAGTCCCTGTGTCAGGGGTATTGGAAATTTCTGTCATAAGGTTTGATCCCATATATGTTATTATTATTTTTATTTATCGGAATCAAAAAGTCGGATTATTGCGGTTGATTCTCTGCGATTGAAGCAAGTTTCTCGGCTGCAATATATGCTTCGATTTTTTTGCGGAGCAAATCGACTGCGTATGAAACCTTATGGATTTCTTCACGGCGCTCTGCATCGAGAACATTCGTACCGCAGAACTGGTCGAAAATATCAGACTTGATATTGTCGATAATCGCACTGAAATCATCATTATCAAGCAGACGTTTTGCCTGCTGCGCGCGTTCAGTAACTTCTTCGCGTTTCAATGATTTCATTTTTTACATTCCCATCGGTGATTGTGGAGGCATATTCGGAGCGACTGGAGACTGCGTTTGCTGCATCTGTAGTTCCGCGAGCATCTGGTCACGCTGTGCCATATCCATCTGTTTCTGTTCGTTGATCTGTGTCTGGCGTTCGTTTTCGAGACGCTGGCGTTCAATCGCCCACTCGATGTCCTTACGATCACGAGCCTGTTCCATTTCAAGGCGGGCAATATCGATCTGCGCACCGTACTTCGCTGCGATTTCGGCTTGTTCGATGACAAGTTTCTGAGCCAGTTCATCGCGGCGGAAATCATCTTCCACTCGAAGTTTATAAGCCTCGAATTCACGCTCTTTTTCGTCAGCCTGTGCCTTGAGTTGCGCCTTCAAGATTTCGGCGTCTGCAAGACTCTTGTTCGGATCGATTGGAGGTGGGGGAGGCGGCGCAGGTGGCAATGTGGCCGGATCGATATAATAGGCTTCAGCGCCTTGTAAACCTGCGGTCTCTGCGATTTCTACGAGGGTCTTATAGATTTGCTGCGGGCCTGCGATACCTGACTGCATCGCCTGCATCTGGCTCTGGAGCGTGGATTGCAGGATCGACATTCGATAATCTCTATCCATACTCCCAAACGATATAGTGGTCGTTACGTCCATTTCTGAGGACCAGTCATCGATGGTGAACGGCACATACTGATCGGAAAGACGCTGGATATATTGCTCGGCTAGATCAGGATGTTGCACACATAGATCGATAATAATACGCACGAGATAACGATAACCGGTATCGGCCATATGGCGACAGACCTGCTCGATTAGGATTTGCTGTGCATTTGCACGCTGCGCATTGGCACCTGCGGCGACACGTTGCAGGTCGGCTGGATCGACGCTAACCATCTGCCCGCCAACGCCCGTGACGTAATCCATATTGTTCTGCATCTGCTCGATCACAGGCATTGCAGACATACCGGCAAATTGCGGCTGGTTATAACTGATGCCTCCGGTCGGATCTTCGGATCTGATAACCTTGCCGGGGTGGATCGCCAAAATGTCGTCAACCGATGTTACCTCTGGATTGATGACCTTGATCGGATCGACGTGCATATGCAGGTTATCAAGGATCGCCCGCTGGATTTTGGAAATCAGGTCTTGCTCGTTACCGACGCGATCCGCGATGCCTTGGCCGTATAGGGTGTTTGCCAGCGGGAACGGCACGAACGCCGAATATGGAAAAGTGCAAGTTACCTCTGTCCAGCCGAGTACCACGGGCGCTGAGGTACTACCTGCTATGGTGATGCGATACGGTCTTGTTGTATCGTCATCGATCTTCATCTCGGAAAAAATTTCGTAAACTTCGACTTCTGAACCTGTCGGCTGGTTGTTCTGGCCGGTCGTAATGTTCTCTCGCGTTACCGCTACGCCATCGGTCTTGCTGCCTGCGTATGGTAGTTTTTCGATCAGATCGGCGTCATAACCACGCTCAAGTAACTGGTCTTTCGTCAAGTGCGTCCGATGGCCCTGTAGATCAGCAATGATGCCGCCGGTCTGCACGTCGATATCAGCATCGCTGGAAACGATAAAATCTTCGACAGGCAGCGCTTTGAATTTGAATTCTGGATTGTGCGAAATAGTGCGGATTTTGATATCGCGGACGGTCGGCATAAACTGGTCTTTGATCGCATCAGGAAGCGACTCCAGGTCGATCTGCGATGGATCGACGGGTATTCCCATTTGTGCGGCTAACCCCGCTATTAACTGCTGGTCAAATTCGTTTCGGTATTCTTCACCCGCTTCTACAATAGCGATCTTGCCCGCCTTTTCGTCTGCCACCATCTGCACCAATTGTTCGTCGGTGACGGCTTTCATCAACTTGGGAAGGGACTCTTTTCGTCTAGCGGAAAAGTCCACATACATAACACCAAGGCCGTACAGACACGCGTTTTGAACCCACGGCGTTAGCAGGGAAACGTGGCTGTTTCGCTCGCGGAGGATATGATTGATGACGACATTCTGCTGCTTGGCGATTTGCTGGTCATAAGGTGTTGCGGTTTTGGGCTCGAAATAAACAACGGATTTCTGCCCATCCAGCACTCGCAAAATCTGCGCGACCGCCCAGCCGACTCGCTCCTGCACGTCGCTCGATACAAATTTACTGCGACCACGTATCTTGTCATCACCCGGCATTGGCTGACGAAGATACTGTTTTAGATTGCGCTCGTATTGAGATTGCAATTGGCTTGATGCAAAAGATGTAGCGGTTTGTAGTTTTTTGCCGATTATGGACGCGATATCGTCACGCGATACCTTGTTATTATTTTTATTCGCCATTGTGGTCGCTTATACCGATATTAATATCAGTATTTATGCGATGGCGTCATTCGTATGCTGCGAGATTGCTATAAGTAAGTGGCTTGCTAAATCCGTATTTAGACGCATATCTGGTCGCAGAAACCGCAAAAGTAAGACATAGAGCGTCTGCAAAGTCAGGTGATTTGCCTTTCATTCGTTTCTTCAGGTCTTTCTTACTTTCGATGCAAATTTTTCCGCTGTCGGTATTGTATTGAATCGAAGTCAATTCCGCGATTAACGTCTCGTGGTTCGGGATTTGCACGTCTTCCGAGGCAAACCATTCTTTGCATTCCCACCAGATTTGATCGCGTATATTGCGGTATCGTTCTGGCTGTCGGGTCGGCTTGTTCGAAACCTTGATATCTTTGACCGGCAAGCCGAACTCTTTAAGAGCCGAGTAGACGCCATAGCCCACGCCGATGCTGTCAACGGCGATAACGGCTGGTCGCTGATTGACTTGCGTGGATTGATAGACATCTCTGACTTTGTAAGCGAGCTGGACGCTATCGAGATTATTGTATTCTTCGAATTTGTGTACCATCCGGCCTTGGCGGATGCATAAAACGGAGCGGTCCTGACCATCCCCAGCCGGGTCCACCCCCCATATGAACGGCTCGGTTGCTGCCGGGATGATATCGGTTTGATTGATGGCGATATCGACAAGGTTTCGAGAAATAAGACCTTCGGCTGAATCTTCAGGAAACTCGCCCAACACCATAATGCGATATTGGCGGGAATCTTTCCCGCCATACCGCTTTTCGTAGGTTGCCAAATGCGCTGGCGTGACGCCGGGCATATCGTGGATGTTGCCGTGGACTTTTGTCCATTCCCACGAGACATTCGGATCATTATGTGTTTGCCAGAAAAATCCCGAGGCTCGTGAAGGGTTGCTAATCAATACAAGTTTGGCATTTTCATTCGGGTTGATGAGAACGTTCATCAGCGCGTCTGTGTAAATTATGTCGTCAAGACCATCCGCTTCATCGACAAAAACAAAGTTGTTGTCCGCGTGAATACCACGTGCTGCCGACACATTCTCCTTCGAAGCGAGGCGGTATTCTGCGAAACAATCTGCTTCGGCAGAGTTGCGATATGCAGATTTAGCGGTGATTGTAAAAGCCTGTTTAAAAACAGGGTTCATACGGTGATAAAGTATTTGGAGTTCGTTCCAGATACCTGCCTTGATATTAGGTTCGGACGGTCCGAAAATCGAAACCTTAACGCGGTTGTGGCATATCAGACACCACCAAACGAGAATAGCAGTTATATGCGTCTTGCCGTAACCCACCCCGCCGCGCATCGTAATTGCTTTATTATCGCGAACGGCATTTGCGAATTCGAGCTGTTTTTCTCTTAGATCAGTCCCGAAGATCTGTTTCGCGAACAAACCAATGTCATTGCGAAAAAGTGTAATTAACTGTTCTAATTCGGCTGCTTTTTTCTTATTTCTCTGACTGTCCGTCAGTTCTGTTGTTGTCGTCATTATCTTGCTTATTGTTATTATTATTAGTAGTAGATAATTCCGCAGACACGTTGATTGCGGTCGCAATCCCTTCAAGAGAGATGGCGGTCGGTATTACCGGATGTTTGGAATAGTTACCGATGATGCGGACTATTGCTTCGGTCACATAAAGACCGATCAGACCGAGAACGAATGCTATACCGCTTGCCGATCTGCTCGATTCATCAATCGACATAAAGGCGGTAATTAATGGAGTGAGATAACTGGCAGTTAATGCACCCGCGATACCGCCAGCGATGTTTTCTTTCAGGTTTTTATCTTTGCTGGTCGCATATCGAACTGCAGCGCCCGCTGCACCAGAAGCAAAATGGGTGGAGGCAATATACGAAAAGTAGGAGAGGACAATGTCATTCATTTTCTTATGCTTGTTGTTTTTGGCGTTAATGCCATTTGTCATCGGTGTCATCATCATTGTCTTCTTCCTCGACAGGGGTGACATCAATCATCGCTGACTTGTGGCCTGCCAGTCGATCATTCACTGAACGAAGTAAGTCAGACACCGAGTGCTCGTGTGAAACTTCGATTTTTCGTGCGGCTTTTGAAACAAAGGGGCTGATGATTAACTGTACGGCGGCTAGGCGTACTGCGTCTTTTTCGGAATTTTTCATCAAATCAAAAAGGACGTCGGCGGCATCATCTGCCATATCACCGAGGCGCTGTTTGAGGATTGCAGGAACTGGCTTTCTGCCTCCGTGGTGCGGATGCCCCGGCTGAAAACCCTGCGCTTTTAACCTCTCAAGGTTCTCGGGACTACGGCGATGATCCTGTGCAACCGGTTCATAATATGGCGATTTGCTATCTGGATCGCGTGGTTTTCGTTCACGGTTTGACATCAATATTCACGTCCTCCCATTATCGCGAGGAACGTTTTTCCATCGGTTTCATTAGTGAATGTCACATCGAAATAGGGCGGCTCGATATTGGCGATGAATTCGGCAACTGGATTGATTGTCCCCTCTATCCAAGTCCGATATTTGGTCGTCATCCATTCGCTAATCGCTTCATCGCGTGTTAATGAAGGACGTGATGCGATGTAGTCACGCATATCATTTGTGACGAGGTATTGCGGTATTTCGTATCTAATTATTTTCATCTTGCAAAATCGAATTGACTGTAAACTTATTTATGATTTATGTGGTGACATTGAATTTCATATCACCTGAAAGGAAGATGAAATGGCTAATGTAGATAAGAAGAAACTCTTTGACCTGTTCGCATCAAAGGCAACAACGAAAACAGTTGGACGTGCAGGAACGCCTGCTGATCCGGTATCTAAATTTTTGGAGAAGTTGAAAGCACAACGCGAAACCGCGAACAAATTGACGCGCAATACGGAAATAAATCGTGCTGACTGGTATAGTAGGCGTGGTGATGGTTACGTAGTCCGTATTGGTTCGTCACCTATTTCTATCGAGGGGAAGACGCATTTTGAAGCCGCTACCAAAGCGGAGGTCGTGGAGCTGTTGGACGCTGCAGAGAAGTTGATTCAGTCCGATGATGATATCAGGGCGCAAATCATTAAGCGTTCGGAAGAACGGTCACGGAAACTGCGTGAAGCCAAGAAGAAGTAAAACAAAAAGGGGGCTTGAAGCCCCCTTTTTTATCTGCCGCGAATTATGCGTAAAAATGAAATTGCCATCATACTGCCGACTGCGACGAGGACCGGCCAAACGGTTGCTAATGGTTCAGGTTCCAACTTATAGAAGATTGCCAATAGCAGGTACATTGCGATCCAAGGGTATGTTTTTTCAATCATTCAAAATCCTCCGTTACGAACAATCACATCGCTCTGGTCGTTGGCGCAGTCAACTCCGTAGATCGACATCATTTACATTCCCCTTTTTGCAATGATTTGAAGGATATGGTCGTCATTTGGCAATGCAATTGCTTGGCGTCGTCGGTCGGCTATATCGCTACCGAAATACTGATGTGTAGCGGATAAGTACGGTGATAGTTCCGTGACGTTGATGTCGGATTGGCTCACGAGAAACTGTGCAAAAGCATTAAAATTCCGATTGCCGTTCCCTTTGGCGCAATTGCCGTACTTCGCTATACCAGCCTGTATCACTGCCTCGTGCTGATGATGGCGGATGGCTTGCTGCCAAGGCTTGATGCCGGTCTGCGCTGTGGTAGCGGGTAGAGTAGGAGCCGTAATTGGCTGCGCTTGTTGTGCCTTATGTTCGTCTTTTGCCCATTTACGGGTTAGGGTGGTAGGATCGAGGACCGGCTTGCTGGTATCAACGTGGCGGAAGTAATCTTCCTTCTTACCAGATACGGGCTTGCACGGAATGTAAAAGATATCCTTGGCTGACAACTTATCGACATAGATGGAAGAGTCGATCTCCACCAACCGCGCCGTAATATGCTTGATAATCCACTTGGCGAAAAAGATCGGCACCTCGTGCGTCATAGGAATGTAGATGCGATACCGATAAACGCCGGTAGCGCCCACGTCGCACGAATATGTATTGTAGATGCCTGCCGTATAGGGGATTAAATCTAACGCATAATCCGGTGAAATCGTCGTACCATCGATGTCGATTACCAGAAGATTTGGATTCCGACGGCTTGCGTCATCGCGGGTAACGGATGGAGTAATGTATGGCGTCTGCGACTTTGCTGCCGGTACGAAACTACGCTTGCTATCCAACCACCGGAAAAAGCCTTTTGCACTATCGTCCATCGCAATGGGGGACACGTCTTTAACGTGTTGGCCGTGTCCAAAATGAAGACGCTGTGTGCGTTTAATCTGCTTTGATAATTCCTTTTCTATCTTCGTAATTTCGCGAGATTTTGCCTGCCTGTCTTTATCATCAACTCTTTCCTTCATCACCTTTGCGGGACGAAGAACGATGTCGTGGTCGATCTTGACGATGTTTGTTGTTTGGAAAATCCCTGCCACGGCCTCAGCGGTTCGCTTATCAGCCACGACAAATCGACATTGCTTATCCGAATCCGCCATACGGATATTTGTGCGCCCAAAGAACTGGTAGGCAACCTCGACAGCGCGGCACATATGGATTTTTGCCTGATCGAAGCCGTAAATCCCATCAAGATTCGCGATTTGATAGTCAGAATAGTTCAAGGCCGTCAGGAATGCGGCATTTGTTTCTTCACGGAATTCGTTCAAGCCGTGGCTGATTGTTTCGATTATCTGCCCGTGTCCGAATTTGCGGCGATATGGGGGGGTATCGATATCGGAATTGACAGATAAAAGGTACTTCGAACCAAAATGCCCGTCCAATACCTTTCCGATCTCGGTAAACAACGTTTCAGTTCCCGTCGCATAATTTTGAAATTTACCAATCGACCAGACATCATCGAACAAAAATGCGATTTCAACTCTTTCACCGTCCTGCGCCGTATGTGCGGTCTTCTTTGGCTTGATGAAGGGATGAGGCTGAAAATCGATACCGTGCATTTGCCATATATGGTGCAGCATCGAGGTGGGGATGGATGCGCCCATAATCGTTACGTGTGACCAATGCTTGAAAACTTCGGGGAGCAGGAAGGTAGTAGCTGTGAAGGTTTTCAGTTTTTTGTCACGTCTATTGAATGCCTCTGCATCAGCTGTTTTGATAACCACTTCCTTCGCAGGGTTCTTGGCGTCCGCGAACAAATCCGAAAACAATTTGCTAACTTCGTCACCTTGGTGGTCGATCATTTTAGACCAGACGGACTGCTTTTCGGGATTGGGGATGACGCGGCTATATTCACCATCGGCAAACTGCGGCATTAGCAAATTGTCGGTCAGGATCGATTTATGATGCGATAACGAGATTGAATAGAATTTCTCGACTTCGAAAATTTCATCAATAATGAGTTCGAAATCGCCATTTTTTGCGAAGTTGATACCGGCGAACAATGTAGCGTGCGTCGTGATAATGATGCGCTTGCTAACATCTAACAGTGCATCCTTGAAAGCCGACGTAGTGCTTTTAAATCCATATAATGAACCGGAGTGAATGACGTGTGGGTTGGAGTTAATTAGGTCTTGTCGTTCTTGCTCGATCAATTTGATTGTCGGCATCGCGATGACAACGCGCTTGTTCGTTTTCTGCACGATATTCGCAACATAATTCGTCATTGATTTTGTCTTGCCAGAACCAACAGGTGCAGAAACAGTGTAAATTGTCTTTTGTTTATTCATATGATTATCCATTCTATAAATTTCCTACTTCGACATAGGTTTCATAAAATTATTTATCGAAGATACCGGATGCGGTTCATTTAATGCAATTTAATTCGTTTTTTTATTTGAAAAGAAAAAGGCCATCAGCGTTGTCGAAGTGCTGATGGCCTATGATGCGTAGGGGTGGACGCATTATGTAGGGAATGGAGACCTACGATGTATTTATCGAATATACCGGATGCGGTTCATTTAATGCAATTTAGTTCGATATGATGATTGATTGGCAAGGAATGCTACGCATCCCGTTGCAAGCAGGTACAGGCCGATACGGAGACGGGCTCCTACGTCCAGACCTGCTTTTTTCTTTTTAATTCTTTTCGTTTTTGGGGTTTCTGGCCACCTACCGCTCGGGCTATCGGCGGGCCAGACCCCTAACGTTTTGATGATTTTTGGGATTCTGGTTTTTCAAAAATATCTTTTAAAGAAATGGCGAAAACCCTTATTTCTCGGGGTTCTGGCCTATCACTTTTAGGTCTTAATAAGAGTCAGAAGTGACATAGGTATTTGTCTTTCTTTATTGAGTGAAATGCCCCCTTAGAATCCAGGTGCATATACATCTCAAAGGAAGAATGTATTTGTCACGTACACCATCTTATAAGACCTGATCGTGACAGGTTGGAATTCCGAAAATATCCATACCAATCAACATAAGCGATGGCCAAGCCGGTGATCCCGGCGCGGGGTAAATCGCATATGTCTGCCAGATAAGCGCCACGTCGTGCTCTGCACGATGGGGCTGTCATATCAGTAAGATTCTAAATCCAATAACAATGTCAAAACAAAATAGAAATTAACACACAAGCCCACACAATCGATTTCTCGACAAAAACGATTGGTGCTTCCAGATGGGTTAAATACGCACACACGGCCTTGTGTGTCGCCACGTGGATAAATACCCCAAAACGGGTATTTAAAATGCGCAATAAATTCGAAGAAAGAATATCGAAATCACATCATATTCCAGCGACGGCAACATACGAATCGCACACGTTGCCATATACGATCACGAGCAATTATCTCCCCGACTGGATCGATCATACGACACGCACGATCTACGAAACGAAAGGTTTCTGGAGAGCGACAGATCGAAAGAAAATCAAAGCGATTAAAGAGCAATATCCCGGATGGCGTATCGTTATGATTTTCTATGATTCGACAAAACGAATAACGAAATCGAGCAAAACGACATACGCGCAATGGTGCGATAAGAACGGCATTGATTGGGTGCAGGCGTAAATACCTATGGATCAACCATAGGAGTTTTTAGATGAAACCGTTCTTAGCTATTTTCGTTATCTTCGCGACCATCAGCGGATGTACATATTATTTCCAGAATGGCGAAAAGAATTTCAATTTTTCTGCGGCACGTTGGATCGAAATTGAATCCCCTTCACCGCATTACACCTGCCACGCACGTGTCGGCGGGGGAGCAATCGAAACAATGAAATGTTTTCCAAAAGACCCGAATTTCAAGCCAGTTTTATAATTTCAAAGCCTCCTAACGGGGGCTTCTTGCTAATCCACGAGCTGCCCGTTCGTTGTCCCACAAGGCAGGATCTGCCCTTGGGACATCGATCCGGTCGTAGACAGCCCGCATAGCGTTCACGTCTATCCTGTCGCCAAAGAACTCCTTCGAACGTGCTACGAGGATATCGAAGGGTAGGGTAGACCAATCGCCCGTAGTTCGCACGGTTCCGTCCGCACCAATGATCCACCAGCGGATAAGACCGCCTACAGCGACGATAACTTGCTTTTTAGGAACATCGACTTGAACGGTAGTAATAACCCGCCGCAGATTGTGGGCAATTTTCGAGCGCGAAATAAATAGCTCATCCTTTGACATCGAAGCCCATTTTGATACTTCACTTCTGATCTCGTCGTGAATGCTTTTCTCAGCCTTATCAGTCTCATCAAAATCACGTAGCTGGCGTTCCAGCCCTTCGATTTTTGCATCAACGGACGCCGTATCTTTTCGTAGGTCGTTAAGGCGAGTCATAAACGAAATTCTATCATCGTTATCTTCAGCGGTTTCGACGCTTGCACGTATATTTGCTATGCGCTTTGCCATTTCACCACGATTTTGACGGTATGTGGTGAGGTCGGTAAGTATGGCGTCCTTCGACTTGTTTCCTCCTTTTGACTGATCGATGTAGTAGTCCATCACTAGTCGCAAAATAGCGTCTTCAAAGGCTTGATAAGGCAGAAATTTGCGACCGTCACTGCTGCATTTCGAGCCGATGAAACGGGTTTGGCAGGATAGATAGAGAACCTTGTTTTTGACACCGCCTCGGTTCAGGCGGATTGCGTGACCACAGTGGTGACAAACAGCGAGGTTTTGCAGAAGGTTGGTATAGCTCTCGCCTTTGCGGCCACGACGAACATTGTTTTGCGATTTCAGTCGATCCTGAACCCGATAGAACAAATCCCTGTCTACCACGGCTGGAAAGTAGTTTTCGGCCACCTGATCGCCAGCACGGTAGCTCCCGATGGCTGCTTCGTGCTTCAGGAGGTTCATTATCGTTGGTGAATACCAGACGCCTTTTGTAGCAACATCACTCGTGCTGGATTTGAAGGTCGGAACGCCGCGCTCGTTGAAAAGCCGAGCAATCGAATGACCTCCTAGCCCGGAATCATATAGTTCGAACATCTCCCGCACAAATGAGCCAAACTTGTTGACCACGCAGTCCCACTGTCCATTGGTCTGAACGTTTGTTAGCCACATCGGTGGATTGGTGACGTATCGCTTTTGACCGGCAAGTATATCCGTTTTACGTTTTGCTGCGGCAGCCTTCAGACGTAACGATTTGGTTTTACTTTCCTCGTGTGCCCGAGAAATAACGGTCAAAGATATGATCAGTTGGGTAGCATCGTTACCCTTGCTGTAGCGTTGATTATCATTCAGCGTGACCACGTCAATGTCAGCAGATAAGATGTCAAGCAATTGCGATTGGGCGGTAACAGGGTTCTCGCGAGACAAACGGTCTAGGCTTTCCACGATCAAGATAGAGCCGGGCTCGATTTTACCAGCCGCCACTAAATCCAGAAATCCGCCAAGTGCTCCGATGGCTTTATGCTTCCCGTGGTACGCAGATAGCCCGATGTCGGTCAGTTCTTCGTCTAGGACCAGCCCCGTTTTCTCGGCGTAGGCACGTGACACGTCTAACTGACGGCGAACACCATCGCCTTTCGCCTGCACTTTGCTCGAAATACGAACGTACGAATAAGCCTTTGCCATTACCGCGCCCTAGCTGATATGCATCCAATCAGTAACCGGAGGAGGGTTACTAACAATTGAATACGCCGAAAAGCGCTCTTTTTCATCATTATATGGGCATTTCGCGGCTGCTTGCCGGGCAGCTGGAATTTAATGCCATCATCCAGGCGGTCGCCACCGAGATCAGCCACATCATCCCGCATGACCATATGGATGTCTGCATCAAGCAGCTGGATGACAAATATCACATTGCCTATGAGAGCGGTCTGGTCAGCGCCTGGAGCCGGCAGCCGCCCGCCCTTCTGACCGGTAGTCCGATCCGGACACTGCTGTCAGGCGAGGTCGAATATCTTTTAAGCGGCGACGCCTGTTCCGATCCGCGCTTTCATTTCGAAGGGTCGTTTTCGAGCCCGATCATCGAACTTAACCTGCATAGCCGCCTGCATGTGCCGATGAAGGTGCATGGCGACATCATCGGCGCGCTGAGTTGCTCCTCCCACCAGTCGGATGCCTACACTATGGAGGACGTGGCGAATGCCCGCGCCGTCGCGGATTTGCTGGCGCCTTATTTCTACGCCATCCGCGCCGCCGAGCAGGCGAAACGCTCCGCCATCGAGGAGGCGCGCGCCAATGCCCGCGAGGAGGGCCTGCGTTTAGGCGCGCTGCAATTGACCGAGGCGCTGGAGGCCGAGCGGCAGCGCATCGGCATGGATCTGCACGACCAGACGCTGGCGGATCTGACGCGGCTTGCGCGCCGCATCGAGCGTATGAGCCATACCCCCGACCTGTCGGGCGAGATGCTGGAGCCGGTGGTGCGCAGCCTGCAGCATTGCATGCAGGATTTGCGCGAGATCATTGAGGAGGCGAAACCTTCGATCCTGCAATTGTTCGGTGTCGTTGAGGCGATCGAGACCTATGTGGACCGTTCCGTGCGCGACAGCGGGTCGGCAATCGACTGGTCGGTGACGGATGAGACGGACGGGCTGGTGGAAAGGCTGGACAAGACGGTGGCCATATCGCTGTTCCGCATCGTGCAGGAGGCGGTGAACAATGCCATTCGCCATGCCCAGCCCGAAGCGATTGCCGTGAAACTGACCGCAATCGACGGCGGCTTGCGGGTGACGGTCAGCGACGATGGCAGCGGCGGCGGCGAAGGCGGGGCCTCCGGCGGCCTCGGCATCGGCAATATGAAGACGCGGGCGCGGCTGATTTCGGCGAAATTCGATATTGGCGGCAATGGCACGGGAGCGGGAACCCGCATCACCGTCACCTTGCCGGCAGGCGCTTTCGACCGGCGGGAGGAGTTGTGACATGGACGTGCTGATCGTTGAGGACGACGCGCTGCACCGCGCCTATCTGAACGAGGCGGTGCGTGCCGCGCTGCCGGAATGTGACAAGGTGCTGGAAGCGGCAAACGGCAGAACCGGCGAAAAGCTCGCGCGGGAAAATCGCGCCGCCCATATCGTCATGGATTTGCAGATGAACGAGCGCAACGGCATCGAGGCGGCACGCACCATCTGGAAGGAAAGGCCGGATACCCGCATCCTGTTCTGGTCCAACTATTCCGACGAGGCCTATGTGCGAGGTGTTTCCCGCATCGTGCCGGAAGGGGCCGCCTATGGCTACGTGCTGAAATCCGCCTCCGATGACCGCCTGCGGCTGGCGCTGCGCAGCATCTTCATCGAGGCGCAATGTGTGATCGACCGGGAAGTGCGCGGCCTGCAGGAAAAGAGCCTCGGCAAGGCGCATGGCTTTACCGATTCCGAATATGAAATCCTTGTCGATGTCGCTCTCGGCCTCACCGACAAGGCGATTGCGCGCCGCCGCAACCTGTCGCTGCGCAGCGTGCAGAACCGGCTGCAAAGCCTCTATGAGAAACTGAACGTGCATCAGGCAGCCGGCGATGACGAGGCGGAAGGCCGGTATAATCTCAGAACCCGCGCCGTTACCGTCGCTTTCCTGCGCAAGCTGTTGAATTACAGCGCGCTGGAAAGGGCCGAGCGGGAGTTGGCGGAATGGGCGGGCAGCCGCTGATCCTCAGGGCAGGAAGGCAAGCAGCCGTCTTTCATCCGCCCTGAGGCCGGAGACGGGCTTTGCCCCGACCTTCAGGATACGGCCAAGCTTTTTCTGCGCTTTCTCTTCCGTGGCGATATCGAGGACGGCCGGGTGCACATAGCTCTTGCGGCAGATGGCGGGCGTGTTGGAAAGCTCCGCCGCTGCTGCCTGGCACATGCCTTTTATGCTCGGTTTTTCACCCGCCGCCACATGTTCCATCGCGTTGCAGAAGGCGGCGAGCGTTCCGCCCCATGTGCGGAAGGTCTTGGCTGAAATACCCTGACCGCCGATACGGGAGAGATAAGCGTTGAGATCGCTGGAATCGACCGAATGCACCCGGTTTTCACTGTCCTGCCAGACGAAGAGTTCCTTGCCGGGCAGATCGGCGATTTCCTCAAGGATTTTCTGAAGGCGAGGGTGGCGCAATTGCCGTTTCACCTTCTGTCCGCCCTTGGCGGCAAACCGCAGCTCGATGGTTTCACCGAAAGAGACGTGTCGCTTGAGCAATGTCGTTGCGCCATAGGTGCCGTTGGTTTCGAGATAGGAGCGGTTGCCGACGCGCAGATAGGCGGCATCGAGCAGCAGCGTGAGTGCTGCGAGCGTCATTTCCTGCCCATGATCCTGTTTTTCGATATCGGCGATTGCGCGGCGGCGAATGGCGGGCAGCGCCTTGCCGAAGCTTTTGAGCTGGAAGAATTTCGTCTCACCCCGGAGCGCATGCCAGTCGGGATGATACCGATACTGTTTTCGCCCGCGGGCATCGAAACCCGTAGCCTGCAGATGCCCTGATGGATCGATGCATATCCAGACGTCTTTATAGGCGGGCGGCACGCCGAGCGCCTTGATGCGCTTCAGTTCGACGCTGTCGGAGAGAAGTTCGCCGCCCGGAAGGCGGTAACAGAAACCGCGTCCGCGTTTTTCGCGGGAAATACCCGGCTCCTGATCGTTAACATAGGCAAGTCCGATTTTGGCAAGAAGGCGGGTGGGCGGTTGTGGCATGGTTTTTTCCGGCAGGTTTCACGCTGCGGCAAACGAAAAACAGGCCACCTTCGTTCCGGCGGCCTGTCGTTCCAGTCGTGAGTTTTCTCAGCCGGTCTTTTTAATCAGCCGGCCTTGGCGATCCGCAGAATCTGCGAGTTCCCGCCGCCGCGCTCTTCGGTCACGGCATAGATCGCGCCATCCGGACCGACCTTCACGTCGCGAATGCGCGCTTCCAGCGGCAGCCGGCTTTCGGTGGCAACCCTGTCGCCATCGATATGCAGGATGACGAGCCCCTGGCTCACCAGACCGCCCACGATGAAGGCGCCCTTCCATTCGGGAATCTGGTCGCCGTCATAATAGGCCATGCCGGAGGGGCCGATCACCGGGTCCCAATAATAGACCGGCTGTTCCATGCCTTCCTTTGCGGTAACGCCTTCGCCAACCGACCTTCCGCTATATTCGACGCCATAGGTGATGACCGGCCAACCGTAGTTCAGGCCGGCTTTCGGCAGGTTCAGCTCATCGCCGCCCTTCGGCCCGTGCTCCACCGTCCAGAGCCTGCCCTCACCATCCAGTGTCGCAGCCTGCAGGTTGCGGTGGCCATAGCTCCAGATTTCGGGGAGGGCATTCTGCTGGCTGGCGAAGGGATTGCCTTCAAAGGCCTTGCCCTGCGTATCGATGCGGAAGACCTTGCCAAGCCCGCTCGACAGGTCCTGCGCCTGCACGCGCGGCTTTGAATCCGAACGTTCTCCGACGGTGACGTAAAGCTCGTTGTTCGGCCCGAAAACGAGGCGGGAGCCGAAATGTTTGTCGCCGTCATAGGTCGGCATCTGGCGGAAAATCACCGAGACATTGTCCAGCTTTGCCGCGCCGCCCTCCTCGGTCAGTTTCGCCGAGGCCACCGAAGTGCCGTTGCCGCCATCGCGCGGTTCGGAAAAGGAGAAGAAGATGGTGCGCGATGTTTCGAAATCCGGAGCCAGCGCGATGTCGAGAAGGCCGCCCTGTCCGTCGGATGCCACCTCAGGCACGCCCGCGATCGCCGGGCCGGCCTTGCCGTCGGTGACGATATGCATCGCGCCTTCCTTGGCCGCGACGATCATGCGGCCATCGGGCAGAAACTCCATCGACCACAGATGCGGCAGGCCGTCCGCGATCACGGTTTTTTCGACGCTTGGCTGGGTGGCGGCCTGCGGCGCGCGGGTCTGACCCTCAAAGGCCGGTTTCTGATCCGGCGCATTCGGCCGTTTCGTTTCGGCGGCCGGGGCCTGGGCCTGCGCAACACCGGCGAGCGGCACGGCGAGCAGCGCACACAGGATCGTCGAACTCAGAAATCGGTTGGTTTGGAACATGGGTCTCCCTTCCATCGTTTACATCAGGCGGAGAACCATTTGGGGAGGATTTCGTTTCCTGCGATAGTTTCAAGAAAACTTGATCACTCCGTGTGCAGGCGGCACGCTCTTTTCTCATCCATGCGAATTCATAAGGAACCGCAAGGCGCAAGCGACGTTTGGGCTCTGTTATACGGAGGGCGCCATGCAGATCATCGACAACAAGACCATTGACGGGAACAGAACCAAGCCGATTCTCAACGTTGCGGAATTCTGCCGGCGTTACCGGCTGGACAAGGCCGAGGAAACCCGGCTCAGAAAGCTGTTTGGCGAGTTCGCCTCGCGGCACGAGCTTTTGATGAATGCGCAGCGCAAGCCGAGCTTCCGCTGATCATTCCTCCGGGTCGAGAGATTTCCCGAAGATCATGAAGACATCATAACGGGTGTTCTTACCCATTATCTGATGCGAAGGCTTGCGAATGCCCGGCATCGGCTCGGCGCGGAGCGGCCATTTCAGAACCACCCGTTTCGTCGCATTCTCCAGTGCAGCCTCCATCAACTCCACCTGATCCGGGTCGGAGCCAACCAGTTCTCTGAGCACCCGCATCTCCTTTTTCACCAGCGCCGTATTGTGGCGCGGTGGGTGCATGGGGTCGACAATCACCACCTCAGGTGAAAGCTCTTTCAGCAACTGGCGTGAATCTCCGTGAAGCAGCGTCATGCGCGCCGCCGCCTCGGCGTAGGCGCCGCCCGCCTCCAGCGCACGGCGAATGCCATCGGCGAGGTGCGCATGCATGTCCGGCGAGCGTTCGATGAGGGTCACTTCCGCGCCGAGTGAGGCAAGCAGAAAGGCATCCCGCCCGAGCCCGGCCGTGGCATCGACGATTTTTGGCGTGCGGCCTTTGGTGAAACCCGCGGCTTTCGGCAGGGCCTGCCCGCGCCCTTCGCCGGAACGGAAACGGTGCCCGACCGCACCGCCGACAAAATCCACCACGAAGCTTTCGTTTTGTTCCTTCATTTTGGACCTCAGAAGGGGCAGGGTACGGTATAGGTGACGTCACGGCCATCGGGATGGCGGAACCCGACCTCCTGTGCATGCAGCATCAGGCGCGGCGCGGCGGCGAGCGCTTCGCCTTCGGCGTAAAATTCATCGCCGAGGATCGGATGGCCGAGCGCCTTCATATGCACCCGCAATTGGTGGGTGCGGCCGGTAAGCGGGTTTAGCGCCAGTCGCGTTGCCGGAAGCGGCAATCGTTCCAGCACCCGCCAAAGGCTCTGCGCCGGCTTGCCGTTCTCGTGGTCGACCCGGTGGCGTGGCTTGTTTTCGGGATCGATGGCGAGCGGCAGGTCCACTTCTCCCGCGTCTCCGGCAACCTCTCCCCAGACAATGGCGATATAGGATTTGCGCGTCTGGCGGTTTTCAAACTGCGACGCAATCGCCGCATGCGCCTTGCGGTTCAGGGACATCAGCACGATGCCGGAGGTGTCCTTGTCCAGCCGGTTGATCATCAGCGCTTTCGGGAACTGTTTCTGCACCCGCGTCATCAGGCTGTCCGAAAGCGCCGGATCGCGCCCCGGTACCGATAAAAGCCCGCTTGGCTTATCCAGCACCAGCAGATCGTCGTCGTGGTGCACGATGGTGAGCCAGGGGTCGAGTGGCGGATGATAGACAGGGTTGGAAAGCTCTGTAGACATGTCGCTTCCTTAGCACGAATTGCGCGTTCGGACAGGCGCTAGGGCATTTCCAGGAAAAGTGGACCCCGGTTTCCGTCCGGAAATGCGCCAAAACAAAGAGTTAGAGTGTTTTCGCGCTCCGAAGAAAAGCGAAAAAACTCTAGTCGGGAATATGCAAATTGACGCGACCGCTGGTCAGGTCGCTTAAAAGCCGGGTGAGCCGTTCGGCTTCCTCCGCCGGGACCGAAAGCAGCATATCCGCGCCGGTGCCGGTGAAATCCTCCCTTTCCACCCGCAGGTTCTGTGTGGCGGAAAGGCGCGATTTCACCAGCGCCAGATCGGAGAAGGGGCAACTGAGCGTCGCGCTGACATAGGCGATGACCGGCGAGGTTTCGCCAAGCCGCAGGCAGGCGGCCGCCGTGCCGCCATAGGCGCGCATCAGGCCGCCGCTGCCGAGGAGAATGCCGCCGAACCAGCGGATGACGAGAACGGCGACATTGTCCAGCGCCTGACCGTCTATGGCCTGAAGGATCGGTTTCCCGGCCGTGCCCGAAGGCTCGCCGTCATCGCTGAAGCGATAGGTCTGGCCGCTTCGCCATGCCCAGCAATTATGGTTCGCGTCGGGATCGGAATGCGCCGCAAGAAAGTTTTTCGCGTCCTCTTCGCCCGCCACCGGCGCGGCAAAGGCGATGAAGCGGCTTTTCTTGATATCCTGCGAAAAGGTGACGGGGCGGTCGAGCGTGAACATGGGCGTTTCAATATCGCATATATTCGCATGCGGAAATCGGTATAAGGCTCGCAATGGCGAAGATGGCGATGGAGAGTGTTTTGAGCGAGGCGAGGCAGGTCGCGATTATCGGCGGCGGACCGGCGGGGCTGATGGCGGCCGAGATGCTTTCGGCCGCAGGCAATGCCGTGACGGTGTTGGAGACGATGCCGACCGTGGCGCGTAAATTGTTGATGGCCGGAAAATCCGGCCTCAACATCACCCATGCCGAAGATTACGACAGCTTCCGTCACCGGTTCGGCGATGCGGAACCGAGGCTGCGCGCCGCTCTCGATGATTTTACGCCGGACATGCTGCGCGACTGGGCGCAGGGGCTGGGGCAGGAAACGTTCGTCGGCACCTCGGGCCGGGTCTTTCCCACCGTCATGAAGGCCTCGCCGCTGCTGCGGGCATGGCTTGCCCGGCTGGAGGCGCAGGGGGTGACCATCAGGACGCGACATCGCTGGATGGGTTTTTCCAGTGAGCATCTGGTTTTCGCGACACCGGAGGGCGAGATCACCATCAAGGCCGATGCCGTTCTTCTGGCGCTCGGCGGCGCAAGCTGGCCGCGTCTCGGCTCCGATGCCGCATGGGTTCCGGCGCTGGCGGAGAAAGGCGTGGCGCTTTCCCCGTTCCGCCCCGCCAATTGCGGTTTCGACGTTGACTGGAGCGATATCTTCCGCGCGCGTTTTGCCGGTGAAGCGGTGAAATCCACCATCACCATTTCGCCGGCCGGAGCCTTTCAGGGCGAATTCGTGATCACGAAGCATGGTATTGAGGGCAGCGTGATCTATGCCCATTCCGCCGCGCTGCGCGACCGGCTGGAAGAGGCGGGCAAAGTGTCGCTCGCAATCGATCTTGCGCCGGGACGTACGGTGGAACGCCTCAGCCGCGATCTGGCGAAACTCGGACGGAAAGAGAGCTTTGCAAACCGCATGCGCAAGGCGGCCGGCTTATCGGCGGTGAAGGTCGGGCTTCTGCGGGAAATCTTTCCCGATATCGCGGCCATGCCGGATGAGTTCGTCGCCGCGAGAATAAAACATGCGGAGATACCGCTTTTGCGGACGAGACCGATTGCCGAGGCAATTTCGTCCGCCGGCGGTATCGCGTGGAGCGACCTTGATGAGAACTACATGCTGGAAAAGCTCCCCGGCATATTTGCTGCCGGGGAAATGCTGGATTGGGAAGCGCCGACCGGCGGTTATCTCTTGACCGCCTGTTTCGCAACCGGCAAGGCCGCCGCACAGGGCATGGCCGCGTGGCTTGAAGGCTCAGCCTGACAAACGTTCAGCTGTGCCTGCTTCCTCACCATGTGCGGTTCTGACGAGGCAGCGCATGATGGCATCGGTGGTGACGGCGCCGAGCGATTTGCCGTTTTCCCCGACGACTGTGGCGCTGCTGACATTTTCCCGGACGAGGGCGCGCAGGCCCTCTTCAACCGTCATATCCGCATCGAGCTGAAGGCGGGACTGGCCGGCAAATTCCGGCTGCACCACGGCGCCAAGGCGAATGACGCGGCCGCGATTGACCTCTTCCACGAAGGCTTCGATATAGCTGTCGGCGGGCGACATGACGATTTCGGCCGCCGTCCCCTGCTGGATGATTTCGCCGTCGCGCAGAATGGCGATCTTGTCGCCCAGCCGCAGGGCCTCATCGAGATCGTGGGTGATGAAGACCACGGTTTTTTTCAGTTCCTTCTGCAGTTCCAGCAGCACCGTCTGCATATCGACGCGAATGAGCGGATCGAGCGCCGAATAGGCCTCGTCCATCAACAGGATTTCGGCATTGTTGGTCAGCGCCCGCGCCAGACCAACACGCTGCTGCATGCCGCCTGAGAGCTGGTTGGGATAATGGTTGGAGAAACCTTCCAGCCCCACGCGCCTGATCCAGACCTCTGCCCTTTCTTCGCGCTCGCGTTTGTCGACGCCCTGCACCTCGAGGCCATAGACGACGTTTTGCAGCACGTTGCGGTGCGGCAGCAGCCCGAATTTTTGGAACACCATCGCTGTCTTGTGGCGGCGGAATTCCAGCAGATCCGCTTCGTTGAGGCGACACACGTCCGTGCCGCCATAGAGGATTTCGCCGGCGGTCGGGTCGATCAGCCGGTTGACGTGGCGGATCAGCGTCGATTTGCCCGAGCCGGAAAGGCCCATGATAACGGTGATCTGCCCGCCCGGCATGGTGATGTTGATATCGCGCAGGCCGAGCACATGGCCATGTTTGGCGTTGAGATCGGACTTGGACATGCCGGCCTTAACGGGTTCGACATAGTCTCCCGCCTTGGGGCCGAAAATCTTGTAGAGGCTGCGAATTTCGATCGATTGACTAGCCATGCGCCACTTCCCGGTGTTTTTGCAGTCGAAGGCCATAGGCCTGGCTGATGCGGTCGAAGATGATGGCGATGCCGACGATGGCAAGCCCGTTAAACACGCCGAGCGTGAAATACTGGTTGGCAATGGCCTTCAGCACCGGCTGACCGAGGCCCTGAACGCCGATCATGGAGGCGATGACGACCATGGCGAGCGCCATCATGATGGTCTGGTTGATGCCGGCCATGATGGTGGGAAGGGCAAGCGGCAGCTGCACCTTGAAAAGCTTCTGGCGCTTCGAAGAGCCGAAGGCATCGGCAGCCTCCAGCACGTCGCGGTCGACCATGCGGATGCCGAGATTGGTAAGCCGGATCATCGGCGGAATGGCGTAGATGACGACGGCGATGACGCCGGGCACGCGGCCGATGCCGAGCAGCATGACGACAGGAATGAGATAGACGAAACTCGGCATCGTCTGCATCACGTCGAGAACGGGATTGACCACGCTCTGCAGGCGGTTGGAGCGCGCCATGGCGATGCCGATGGGCAGGCCGACGACGATGGACAGCACGGCGCAGACGAAGATCATCGAGACCGTCTTCATCGTGTCTTCCCACATGCCGAACCAGCCGATGGCGAAGAGAATGCCGCAACAGAGCGAAACAATGGTGGCGCTGCGGCTGCCGAACCAGGCAAGCGCGCCGACAATAAGAATAACGACCGGCCAGGGTGCGCCGATCAAAAGCCTTTCCGCCCAGATGAGGAAGCTCTGAAGGGGGGTAAACAACCCCTCGATTGCGCCGCCATAGGTTCGGGTGAAAGCCCGGAACCCCTCGTCGATGACTTTTTTCAGCGCGCGCAGAGCATCGTCATTCATGGTCGGAAATTTGAAAAGCCATTCCATATCCTGTTCTCCATGACGAACCGGAGGCGGGGATCGATATCCTCCGCGCTCCGGGAGTAAAATCGTCAGAGCGCCGCGCATCCGTCAGGATGCAGGCCGGAACGCTCTGTTGAACCGGCGCATCGCCACCGGAAAGCCGGGAGGCATTCCAGGCCCGATGCGGGCGCGGCGTCGCCGCTGGCGGACGCCGTTTGCCGGGCAGATATGCAGGGGCCGGCTTTTAAAGGGCGGCCTTTATCTTTTCCGCGACGTCAGGAGATACCCAGCCCGTCCACAGCGCTTCGTTTTCCTTCAGAAAGTGCTTGGCGCCGTCTTCACCGGTCGCCTGATTATCCGTCATCCAGGCGATCAGCTTGTTGACGGTCGCGTTGGTCCATGCGCGTTTGTTGAGATAGTCCATGGCGGGGCCGGCACGATCGGCAAAGGACTTGCTGACCAGCGTCTGCACGTCGTCCACCTGCCATGCGTTCGGCTTGGGGTCCGCGCAGTCGGCGACGGATGTGCAGCGCTTCCATTCGGCCGCATCATAGTCCGTTCCGAATTCGAGCTTTACCATCTCGTATTTGCCGAGCAGCGAGGTGGGCGCCCAATAATAACCGACCCATGGCTGCTTGGCTTCATAAGCCTTGGCGATGGAACCGTCGAGACCTGCGGCGGAGCCGGTGTCGACGAGGGTGAAGCCGGCCTTTTCACCGCCGAAAGCCTTGAAGAGCTGTGCGGTGACGACAGTGCCGCCCCAGCCCTGCGGGCCGTTGAACACGGCGCCCTTGGACTTGTCTTCGGGCGAGGGGAAGAGTTCGGGATGTTTGAAGAGATCAGGAATGGTCTTGAGATCGGGATTGGCGTCGGCGACATATTTCGGAATCCACCAGCCCTGGACCGCGCCATCCGAGAGGATCTTGGCGGCCGCAACGACCTTGCCGCCCTCCAGCCCCTGCTTGACGATTTCCGGCTGCAGGCTGACCCATGCCTCAGGCGCGATATCCGGCTGGCCTTTTTCGGCCATGGAGGTCAAAGTCGGCACAGTGTCGCCGGTGACGATTTCGGCGGAGCATCCGTAGCCCTTTTCGAGAATGAGCTTGTCCAGATTGGCGGCGACTTCGGCGGATTGCCAGTTCATGCTGGCGATCGTCACGTTTCCACAGTCGGCGGCATAGGCCGCACCGCCTGAAAAGGCGAAGCCGGCGGAAAGAATTGTGGCACCCAAAAGTATTTTCATTGTTGTTCCCTCTGGTCGCGGTGTGGCGAAGACCCGGGCGCTGACGGCACCGCGACCGCCAGCGCCCTTATTGAGGCTTAATAATTCCTTTGTCGCCATCCCGTTTGCGGCAATTTCTGGCGTATTGAGGATGCCAATTGTCAAACGAAGGCGGGGTCGCAGGGATATATTAGAGAAATTTTTGGCACGAAGGTCCTGAAATGTTTGATGGTTTAGCATTCGCCTTGCGACATTTACGCCGCGATGGAACTTTTTCAATTTTCTGAAAAGCGTGGGAACAATAAGCGGAAGTTTTTGTTTTCTTGGACTTTTATCCTGTTCTGTATTACGGGAGATTTTCTCTCGGTTTTTGTGGTGATGTTGAATGACCAATCTTGTTGCTGCGCCGGTATGGCCGATCGGTGGCGGTCAAACGGGTGAGCTTGTGCGCCGCTTCGACTGGTCGAAGACATCGCTCGGTCCTATTTGCGACTGGCCGCAAAATCTGAGGCAGAAAGCCAATTCCGTCGTCAATTCCCCCATTCCGCAGGTGCTGATGTGGGGCAGGGATCATGTGATGATCTATAATGACGGCTATGCGGAGATCGCCGGCAATTATCACCCGCAGGCGCTGGGCGGAACCGTGCCCGGCATCTGGCCGGAAATATGGGACTGGAACAGCCGCATTCTCGAAGCCGGTTTTCGCGGTGAGGTCATGGCCTATCGCGACCAGCCGATGACGCTGATGCGGCATGGCCTGCCGGAAGAGGTGATCTTCGATCTGTTCTACACGCCGATCTACAATGAGGGCGGCACGGTAGACGGCGTTTTATGCACCGTGCTTGAAAATACCGACAAGGTGAAGGCCGTGGAGGCGCTGGAACAGAGCCGCGAGGAACTGAGCCGGCTTACCAATGCCCTGCCCATTCTGGTCGGATATGTCGACCGTGATTACGTTTATAAATTCGCCAATGACGGCTATCTGGAATGGTTCGGCCGCCGCGCCGAAGAAGTGATCGGCCGCAGCGTTCCCGAAATCGTCGGCGAGGCGTTTTTCGAGGCCCGCAGGGCCTATCTCGACCGCGCACTCGGCGGCGAAAAGATCGTTTCGGATACCGTGATCAGCAGACCGGACGGCAGCACGCGCGCCGCCGAAATCCGCTATGTTCCGCGTTACATTGCCGATGGCTCCATCGACGGCATCTATGTGCTGATCATCGATATCGAGGAGCGCAAGCGCTCGGAGCGGGAAATTCTCATCAGCAACAATCGCTTCCGCGCTGCGGTGGATGCCGTGCACGGCGTGCTGTGGACCAACAGCGCCGAAGGAATGATGCTGGGCGAGCAACCCGCCTGGAGCGCTTTGACGGGTCAGACTCCGGAAGAATATCAGGGGTTTGGCTGGGCGGAAGCGGTTCATCCCGACGACAGGCAGGGGTCTGTCGACAGCTGGAACAAAGCGGTCGCGGAAAAGTCGACCTATATCTGGGAACATCGGGTGCGCCGCCATGACGGCGTCTACCGCACTTTCGCGATCCGTGGCGTGCCGATTTTCGACAAGGCCGGCGCCATTGCCGAATGGGTCGGTGTCCATACGGATGTCACCGAACAGCGGCGGGCCGAAAATACCCTCAAGGAACATGCGAGCAATCTGGAGCGCGAAATTCGCCACCGCATCCGGGCGGAAGAGCAGCTTCGGCAATTGAACGAGAGCCTTGAGGCGCGTGTCGAGGCGGAAATGGCCGAGCGTCGCCAGACCGAAAAGGCGCTACAGCAGGCGCAGAAAATGGAATCCATCGGCCAGCTCACCGGCGGCGTGGCGCATGATTTCAACAATCTGCTGCAGGTGATCGCCGGCAATCTGCAATTGCTGTCAAAGGATGTGATGGGCAATGAACGTGCGGAGCGGCGGCTGGAAAACGCGCTTGCCGGCGTTCATCGCGGCGCAAAGCTGGCCAGCCAGCTTCTGGCCTTCGGCCGCCGCCAGGCGCTGGAGCCGCGTGTCATCAACATCGCCCGTTTCGTGACCGGTATGGACGATCTGCTTCGCCGCTCGCTTGGCGAGGCGATCGAGGTGGAGGTCATCACCTCGGGCGGTCTCTGGAACACCTATGCCGACCCCAACCAGGTGGAGAATGCTCTTCTCAATCTGGCCATCAATGCGCGCGACGCCATGGAAGGGCAGGGCAAGCTGACCATCGAGGTCGGAAATGCGGTTCTCGACCGCGATTATGCCCGCAAGCACTCGGAAGTTTCGGCGGGGCAATATGTGATGCTCGCCGTCACCGATACCGGCTCTGGCATGTCGCCGGAGATTCTCGAAAAGGTCTTCGAGCCGTTCTTCTCGACCAAACCGGAAGGCAAGGGCACCGGTCTCGGGCTTTCGATGGTTTATGGTTTCGCGAAACAGTCCAGCGGCCACGTCAACATCTATAGCGAGGTGGGGCAGGGAACGACGGTGAAGATGTATCTGCCGCGCTCCGCCGCCGATGAGGACAGGGAAGTGGTGATGCCGACCGGCCCCGTGGAGGGCGGCACGGAAACCATTCTTGTGGTGGAAGATGACGAGGAAGTGCGCAACACCGTCGTCGAGACCTTGAGCGATCTCGGCTACCGCGTGCTGACCGCCCGCGATGCACAGGCCGGTTTGACGGTGGTGGAAAGCGGCATTCCGATCGATGTCATCTTCACTGACGTGGTGATGCCTGGACCGTTGAAAAGCCGGGAAATGGCGCGCCGCGCGCAGGAACGGCTGCCCAATCTCGCCGTTCTCTTCACCTCGGGTTACACCGAAAACTCCATCGTGCATGGCGGCAAGCTGGATGCCGGGGTGGAGCTTCTCTCCAAACCCTATACGCGCGAAGCGCTGGCGCGGCGCATTCGCCACGTCATCGCCAACCGCAAGCAGGTTTCGCTGTCGAGAGCGCGGCCGACATCGGCTCCGGGTTCTTCCAAGCTTTCCGAGCCGGTCAGGGCGGTCGAAAATCAAAACCGGTCCATACGCGTTCTTCTGGTCGAGGATGACGAGTTGATCCGGATGAATTCGACGGAGATGCTGTCGGAGAGCGGCTTTGCCGTCGTGGAGGCCGGAAATGCGGCGCAGGCGCTGAAAGCTATCGAAGCGGATCAGATCGACGTTCTCGTCACCGATATCGGCCTGCCCGACATGAAGGGCGGCCAACTGGCGGTGGAGGCCCTGCGCCGCAAGCCGGGGATTGCCATTGTGTTTGCGACGGGCGACAGCCATTTGCCGGAAGGAGCGCCGGCAAGCGCGGTTCTCTTGACCAAACCTTACGACGAACAGCAGATCGTCTCCGCCGTTGAACAGGCCCACACGGGCAAGTCGGTGGCGGCCGAATAGGCCGCCTTGCCGCCGGTTCAGTAACCGCGGGCCATGTCGACCGTCTCCGGCAGCCCGCCCGTTTCCCGCCATGTGCGAACATTGCCGGCCACGATCCGGGCCGAACTTTCCCGGCTTGTCGGCGCGGAAATATGCGGCAGGACCGTAACTTTGGGATGCTGCCAGAAGGCGGAAGCGGCGGGCAGCGGCTCCTGCTCGAAGACATCGAGAACAGCGTGCGAAAGCCTGCAGGAATCAAGCGCCGCAATCAGGTCATCGGCGACGATGACCGCGCCGCGGGCGAAATTGATGAGTGCCGCGCCCTGTTTCATTGCGGCGAGACGGGTGGCATCAAGAAGACCGCGCGTCGCATCGGTAAGGGGCACGAGGCAGACGAGAATGTCGCTCTTTTCCAGCAATGCCTGCAGCCCGGCATCGCCGGTCAGCGTTTCCACGCCCTCTATCACCTTGGCCGAACGGCTCCAGCCTGCAACGTTGAAACCGGCATGGATGAGGCGCTCCGCCGCAGCCGTGCCGAGGGCTCCGAGGCCGAGGAGACCGACGGTCATCTCGCCGGGGTGGCGATAGTCCAGCTCCTGCCAGAGCGCCTTTTTTTGGTTTTCGCGATAGGCGGGCATGTCGCGCTGCAGATAATAGGTCCATGCCAGCACGGCTTCGGCCATCACGCGGGAAAGCTCCGGGTCCTTCAGCCGAACGATGGGGGGTGCCTTATCGCCCAGTTCCAGCACCAGTCGCTCGACACCCGCCCACAGGCTGTGGATCCATTTGAGGCCCGGAAGTGCCGCGATATCGGCCGGATCGGGATTGGCGACGATGGCGAAATCCACTGCCCGGCGCTGTTCGCCCGTCAATTCGGAAAAGGAAAGGATTTCCTCCTGGGGCATTGCGGCGCGCAGCGCCTCTTTCCAGACGGCTTCCGTTTCCGCATTCATCCGTGAAACAAAGGCGATGGGTGATGGCATGGGACTGATCCTGCTTGCGATTTTAGCTTCATGCCATAAATGCGCAATTTCAGGGGGCAATGCCATGGGTGGAATGGGGGAATTTGTGATTCTTCCGTCATGCCGGACTAGATCCGGCATCCAGCCGCCGCGCGTCTGCGCGGCGTCAAGACTTCTTTTCAGCCCAAGGACTTGGGCTGGCTGGACCCCGGCTCGGGGCCGGGGTGACGGAGTGTGGATGCAACCGGCCTGTTAAATCTTCACCATTACGCATCTTCCTTTACCGGCGGCTTCGCATCGCCGTAATAGGCCGAGAATTTCTCGTGATAATGCTCCGAACCGCCGGGGCCGGCATAACGCTGCAATTCCGTCATGTCGGTCTTGTTCAGCACGATGCCGAGCGTCTTGTTGGCGATCTGCGGTTCGTTGGCCATCAGGTTCTGCACCATCTGGATCGGCGTCTTGCCCCATTCGGTGACGAAGACGAAACCGTCCACCTGCGGCGCAAAGGCCTTGGCGTCGATGACGGGAACCACGGGTGCAAGGTCGACGATGATGTAGTCACAGGCCTCGCGCGCGGAGTCGATGAATTTGCGCATGCCGGAGGAAGACAGCAGCTCGCTCGAATGGGCGAACTGGTTGCTGGTGGAAACCGGCAGGATGCCCATTTTCGTGCGCGTATCCACCTTCACCGCCTGCGTCCATGGAACTTCATCGAGCACCACTTCGACGAGGCCGGCGGATTGCCGTGTCGTCAGCATGCGGCTGAGGCCGGGATTGCGGATATCCGCATCCACGACCAGCGTGCGCTTGCCGGTGGAGGCGATCAGCCCGGCGAGATTGAGCGCGACGACCGACTTGCCTTCGTTCGGCAGGCAGGAAATGACGCCGATGACCCGGCACTGGCGCTCCTGAATGACGACATCTGCCGTCAGTTTCACGTTACGCAGCGTCTCCGCAAAGCTGGAGCGTGGGCTGTCGACGGCAAGGCGCAGCATTTTCTGGAACGAGACCTGTCCGCTTTCGTCAAGCGTCGCATTCTCGCCGCCGGGGGTGGCGGCGCTGTTGCCCGGCTTGGCGTTTTCCACGCCCCGTTCACCGATGAAGGGCAGGTAACCGAGAAAACGCATGCGCAGATTGTCACGCACATCATTGCCGGTGTGGAAGAAGCGATCCCGGAATTCGAGAAGGGCTGCGATACCGCCGCCCAGCATCAGGCCGAGAACGACCGAAAGCGCCATGGTCATGGTCTTTTTCGGGCTGGAAGGCGATGTCGGCAGGCCGGCTTCGGAGATGATGCGGGCCTTGGCGATTGGCAGCGACTGCTTCTGGGAAGCCTCCTCGAAGCGGCCGAGATAGGACTGGTAGAGGGTGCGCAGCGCGGTTGCCCGCTGCTCAAGTTCGCGCAGCTGAACCATGGTGATGTTGGCTTCGGAATTACGGCCAGCCACCCGGTCGATATTGTCGCGCAGCGACTGCACGCGGGAATTGGTGACGTCGTATTCGTTCTTCAGGCTGCCGGTAAGCTGCTGCAGTTCCTGATAGATCTGCCGCGAAACCTCTTTCTTCTCGGCGTCCAGCGCAACCGCCTGCGGATGGTCGGCGCCGAATTGCTGGACGATGCCCTGCTGCCGGTCGGAAATGGTGATGTAGCGTTTGCGCAGATCCTGAATGACCGAATTATCGGTGTCACGGGCCGAAACGACGGCATTGTCGACGGCCGCATCCGGTCCCCGGTCGATGATCGATTTATACTGGTTGTAACGGGCAGAGGCCGTCGCGGCATCGGCCTGCGCGGCGATCAGCTGGCCGTTCAGGTCGGCAAGCTGGCCTTCGGACATCAGCTCGCCGCGCGAGGAGACGATATTGTTGTCCGACTTGAATTTCTGCACCGCCAGTTCAGCCGCCTGGGCGCGCTGGTTGAGGTCCGTCATGCGTTCCTGCAACCATACCGAAGCGCGTTCGCTGGCGTCGAAATTGGCGTTCAGCTGTTCGGTAAGATAAGCCTGCGCATAGGTCTTGGCGATCTGCGCAGCGAGCTGGCGGTCGGTCGAGCGGGTGGAAATGGCGATGACCGAGCTGCGGCCGACACGTTCCACCGTCAGCGACTGCTGCAGCACGGCGGCGGCCTTTTCGCGGCGTCCGGCGCGGATTGCGGCTTCGGAGACCGGCGGATCGCCCGGCAGGACGAGATCGAGAATGCCGCGCACGGAGGATTTGACGAGTTCGACCGGCGACATCGGCGGATTGACGATGGTGTCGTTCTCATCGAGCTTGGCCTTGTCGACCACCGTCAGCGCCATTTCCTTGGATTTCAAGATTTCCACGGCGCTGGCGATGCGGTTGTCGACGATCTGCGCGGCGGGCACCGGCGATTCCTCTTCCGCATAACGGGAAAGGCTTTCATCCAGGAGCACCTGCGTCATCGCGGTGTAAACGGGGGTCGCAAGCACCAGATAAAGGCCGGCCAGAACCACGGCGGCGATGACCGAAGCGGCAATGACATTGGCGCGACGCACCACGGCGGCCCACAGGCGGTCGAGGTCGATGAACGTATCGGAATCCTTGCCGGACTCCGGAAAACCGATGTTGGATTTAAAGGTCTTGTGGTGCATGGACCTACCTTGTGAATTAAAATGGTACGCGGGAAGCCGAACACATGCTCGCCTTCCCGCCTCCCGTTATTGGTGCGCCGGCCGCCTCCCCCGGCGGCGCGATTAAAGTCAGGCCGCCTGGACGCGGCTTTCGTGGTTCGCCACCAGTTCCTTCACCGAAGCGAGAACCTGGGCTTCCATGTCCGCGCGCAGCAGCGAGAAGGCGACGTTGGCGGCGATGAAGCCCTGCTTGCTGCCGCAGTCGAAAGTACGGCCGCTATATTTCTGCGCATGGAAAGACTGCTTTTCGGCAAGCCGCTTCATACCGTCGGTCAGCTGGATTTCATTGCCCGCGCCGCGTTCCTGCCTGGCGAGAATATCGAAAATTTCCGGCTGCAGGATGTAACGGCCATTCAGGTAATAATTCGAAGGCGCCTTGGAAGGTTCCGGCTTTTCGACCATTTCGGTGACGGCGAAGCCATGATTGACCTTCTGGCCGACGCCGACGACGCCATAGGACGAGACTTCTTCCGGCAGGCATTCCTCGACACCGAGAATATTGCCGCCGACTTCATCGTAAAGTTCCATCAGCCCGGCAATGCAGCCGCGTGCGCCATAGGAAACCATATCAGGCAACAGCAGGGCGAAAGGCTCCTTGCCCACCAGTTCGCGTGCACACCAGACGGCGTGGCCGAGACCGAGCGGCACCTGCTGGCGCGTATAGCTGACGGTGCCGGCAACGGGCAGCATCTTTTCCAGCTGCAATACTTGCACGGTCTTACCGGAGCGGGTGAGCGTGTTGATGAGTTCCGGCGCGCTGTCGAAATAGTCTTCGATGGCGGTCTTGTTGCGGCTCGTCACGAAAATAATGTGCTCGATGCCGGCCTGCATGGCCTCGTCAACGGCATATTGCACGACTGGACGATCCACGATCGTCAGCATTTCCTTCGGCATCGCCTTGGTGGCGGGCAAAAACCGTGTGCCGTTGCCAGCTACGGGAATGACGGCTTTTCTGACAGTTTTGTTCAGGTCCATCGCGTTCTCCTTCATCAAGGTTTGATCTGTCCCCAGTCCCCGCGCAGATTTCGTCCACGCGTAAATTCACGAAATCTGTCTTTTCACCCCTGTATTCGCTGCGGGCGCAAACATCGCGTCCCGCAGCCTCCTCAGCCGCACTGCAATCGGCATTCGCAAATGTCCCAGCACGGCAGGATCCCTTATCGTGGTCTTCAAGGCGCCGAGTACCGAGCGGCTCTTGATGTTTTCCACCAATGTCAAAAAATTATGCGCCAGCCGCAGGCTGCGGGCTCTCGCCTGCTGCGCATCCATGGCGGCCGGCAGCAATGTGTAATGGCTCAGGAATTCCTGATCCGCCCGCATCATCGCTTCGATGTGATGAAGTTCGAGCACGCGCGAAATCGAACCTTCGCGGATATTGTAGATGTAACCCGGCTTCGGTTCGATGACGCAGAGACCGCCGGCGGCGAGCGCCGAGGCGAGCAGGATGTAATCCTCGCCGATGCGGATGTCCTCGCGGAAGCGCAGCCCCTCGTTATTGAGGAAATCACGCCGGAACATCGGTTTCATGTAGCCGAAGTTGAAGGTGGCGCGGAACAGGATGTTGGAGGAAATGAAGTCCTCAAGCGTGAGAACCGGCCGTTCCTCCAGAAATTCTTCCGGAAACATCGTCTCCATGGGCCTGCCGTCGGTATAGACCACATCGAGATTATCGACCGCAATCGCCGCATTGGCGGCTTCCGCCCGGCACATCATGCAGGCGGAGCGCTCCGGGCGAATGACATCGTCGGAATCGAGCACGGCGATCCAGCGTCCGGTCGCGGCTTCGATACCGGCATTGCGTGCCCCGCCCGGACCGAGGTTTTCGGCAAGAGCAAGCAGGCGGACGCGCGGATCGATGATGGCGATAGCTTCCACGAGCGCAATGGTGTCATCGGCGGAGCGGTCGTCGACGACGATCACTTCCAGCGTTACACCCTGCTGGTCGAGTGCGCTTTGAAGGGCGGCTTCAATCGTATCGGCGGCATTATAGGCGGCGATGACGAAGCTGATATCGGGCGGCGAGGCAAGGTTCTCCATCAGGTCGCCTCCACCGCGCCATACTGGCGGATTTCACGCACGCCGAAAGCGCCGCTCATCGAGCCCATATGCAGTGCGCCACGCAGCGCATAACGGTTGCGGCGCACGGCGTTGAAGCCGTTCAAGGCGGCGAAGACGGCGCAATACAGCACTTTCGAACCTGCCTTCAGCACCTGCACCACGCGGCGTATACCGGGTTTCCTGTCCGCCAGCACGCGGCCATGGGTCTGGCCGGAGCGGAAGCGGCGCTTGGCAAGCCACATGAAGCTTGCGCGATTTTCCGGCACCGGTTCGGACAGCATGGCGTCTTCCGCAAAAACGATGCGGCCGCCAGCGGCGTGAAGATGCGAAAAGAAATGGGTGTCCTCACCGCCGCTCTGGCCGAGCGCCAGCGCGAAGCGCCGGCCCTTCACCGAGGGCGCATCCATCTTGAGCAATGTGTTGCAGGTATAGCCGGTGATGATCTCGCCATTGACCCAGACCGGAACTGTCGAGTGGAAATCGCCGCGTTTCATCCAGCCCGGCGCATTGTCCCGGTAAACCGCCGTTACGGGGCCGAGAACGGCTTCCGCACCGGTTTCATCGGCCTTTTCCAGAAGGGCAGCCAGCCAGTTCGGCGGAGCGGTCTCGTCATCATCGATGAAGGCCAGATAATCCGCCTTGCATTCCGATAGGCAGGCATTGCGGGCAATCGAAATATTCGATTTCGGGCAATGCACATAGGTGATCTCGAAGGGTGCTGTTTCGCGCAGGCGATCGACGCTCGCCCTGGCGCTCGGCTCCTCGTCATTATCGGCAACAATCAGCCGAACTTTCACGCCTTCCGGCACCTCCAGTTCGAAGAGTGACAGAAGTGTGGCAACCAGCGCCGGACGTCTGTAGGTGCAGATGCCGATATCGACGGTTTTCGAATCATGTGGGCGGGTGACGGTGTTGTCGGTCATGAGACAGCCTTTCTTCCCCGGAATTTCAGGAGTTCCAGCCAGAAGCCGGTGGACCAGGCCAGATGCATCACCATTGCCGAAAAGGCGGCGAGCGGGCCGTATGGGTTTTTCTGACCTATTGCCATCCACAAGCCATAACCCACACATGCGGCGATCCAGAGGCCGAGCGGAATAAGTGCCGCCCAATGCACAAGCGACAGCAGCGCGAGGATGAAAACCGGCAGCACGGCGAGCGGGATCATCTGGCGGATTTTCGGGATCGAGCGATGTTTCAGGAGGTTCTTCGCCCGGCCACGGCCATAGGCGAGATATTGCCTGAAGAGCGGCATGACGCTGGCGCGCGGATAATAGGTCATGCGGGTTTTGTCGGTCATCCAGATGCGGAAACCGGATTTGCGCAGGCGGAAATCCAGCTCGGCATCCTCATTATGGCTGAAGCTCTCGTCATAACCGCCCACCGCATCGAAAGCGGCGATCCGCATCAGCGCGTGGTGGCCATGGTCGATCCAGTGGCCTTTCGCGCCTTCGCGGTGCTTGGAGCCGCCATTGCCGAGCTTGGAATTCTGGGCGATGGCCGTCGCCTTCTGGAACAGGCCGTGGCCGACCGTATCCATGGCGACGACGACGGAATCAGCACCTGTGCGCTCGGCATCCTCGATCAGCCGCTGGCAATAATCATCGGGATAATCGCCATGGGCGTCGATGCGGATGAGGTAATCGAAATCCTCGCCGAAGGTGGCGACGGCAAGGTTGATGCCGGCGCTCTGGATGCGCTTCGGATTGGGAAGAAGCGTCACGCGGTCATCCGCCGCCGCAAAGGCGGAAACGATATTGGGGGTTCCATCCGTGCTGCCGCCATCGGCAACCACGATGCGGAAAAGACGCCCCTGCATCGCGCCGGTGAATTTGACAAGCAGCCCTTTGATCGTCTTCGCCTCATTGAGGCAGGGAATGACGATCAGCGTTCTGATGCCGGAATGACCAAGACCTTCCATGATTTACCCCCTACGCACTACACGGGTGAAAACTGCGCTTCACGGGCATGGCCGGAAGCGGATTTGGCGAGAGAGGACAGTTGCTGCACCAGCAGACGGCAATCGTCGCGGTCCGTCAGCCATTGTTTCCTGTCGAGTGCCGCGAGGGTGTTGAAGGCGTCCGCATAGGTTTGCGGGTTCATCCGGTTAAACAATGCGGTAAGATCGTCAGCGCCTGCATGTTGCAGGACGAAGCCAATATCGCGCTTTTCGATGAAACGGGCGGTTTCCGTGCCGGCCAGCGCAATCGGCAGGGCGCCATAGAGGCAGCCCTCGTAAAGCCGGTTGGGCAGCAGCCAGCTGGAATTCTGGCCTTCCTCGAAAAAGTCTATCGCCCAGGTGAACTGCACCTCGTTGTAGATCGCGGCGAGGTCTTCGGGGTTTTTGTAAGGCCCATGGAAATGCACATGCGGGGCAGCGGCCACGAAGCCGTCGAAATCTGAAAATTCCGAATAGGCCGGCCGACCGCGCAGGATGATTTCGACCTTGCCCTCCATTCGACGGGCAAATTCGGCAAGGATTTCCAGCGATTTGCGGCAGCGCAGCGCGCCGAACCAGCCGATTTTCCATGGTTCGCCTGGGGCGGGAGCGCGTGGTTGCGGCGTGGCGGCAACGGCCGCATCGAGCGCCAGCACCTTGTTTTCCTGCAGCAGGACGGGAAGATCGAGGCCCGACACGGGCTTGAAATAATGCTCCATGAAGGCCGGAGAGCTGGTGATCAGCAGCTTGGCGTCGCGTGCGAAATAACGCTGCGCGGCATTCAGCACCTGTCCGGGCTTGCCCGTGTTGAGAAGCAGGCGGTGAATGTCGAGACACTCGTAAACCAGCGCCGGCTGTCCGGCATAGATCGACATGGCCCGCTTTGCCAGCGCCAGCATTTCCAGATTTCTGGCAAGAATGACGTCGGGGGCGGGGATGCCGCTCAATGTTTTGCCGAGCGAGAGGCTGGCTTTAGCCACCGCCGCCATGCGCTGCAGAAACTGCCCGTCGGCGGTTTCCCCGAGCACGACGGGTACGACGCCTTCGATCTCCGCCAGTCGGTTCTGTCCGCGCCGGAAGCCCGCCAGCGTCACCCGCGCCCCACCCGCAAGCAGGCTCAGCACCCGCCGACGAATCGCGGGGTCCGACAGATCATGCGCGAGATATAGAACATGGGTCATGCAAGGGTCCGGTTGGTTCATGCGTCAGAGACGCCGCGGATGACGGTTTGGTTCAAAAAAATCAGTTGAGGGCGCAGGCAATGGATTCCGGGAACTGACATTTGTCGCCGAGCGCCGTGAAGGCAAAACGATCAACGACCATCTGCGTCGCGCCGGAATAGGAAAACTTGCCCATCCAGTCCTTCAGCGTGTCGGTGCCCCACAGGCTGAAGAAAATCTTCTGGGCGTTTTGCGGGATTTTCGTCTCATCCGTCACTTCATGGACGAGCTTGCCGTTGACGTAATAACGCAGGCGCTGCGGCTCCCAGACGAAGGCGTAATCGTTGAAGCCGGCATCGGCTCCGCCTTCCACCGGCACCAGCTTCTCATTGCCGCCCTTGGCGGAAATATACTGGTTTAGCTGCACCTGGCCCGTATTCCTGCCCAGCACCTCAAAGTCGATTTCATCGTGCGGCTTCTTGTCGGTCGGGCCGATATAGGTGAAGAAGGCGGAGTTGAGGCCCGAGCCGGTGGCAGCCTTCATGCGTGCCTCATAGGTGCCGTAACGATAGCGCCCCTTGGTCTGGATTTCACCGCAGGCGAATTTGCGGTCGCCGGCCTTGGCTTCTTCAAAACCGAGTGTCAGCTGGCCGTTTTCCACCGTCGCCAGTTTCTTCGACCAGGTGCAGTTCTGATGCGCGCCATTGTTCCAGCCGTCGGAAACGTACCAGAAGCTTCTGTCCATGGAATCGAAGTTCTCGATGAAGGATGCGCCATTGCCTTCCTGCGCCTGGCCCGGCGTCGCAAAGGGAGCAGCCAGAAGGGCCGCGGCGAGAAGAATGCGTGTCTGAACGCGGGTGACAAATGTTGTCATTGGTTCACCTCTGTCGTTGCGAATAAAGCGTTTCGGATGTCGGCGGGCCGATCATGGCGGCCCGTTTTGCCGCAAAGTCGGCCTTCGTCTTGCCTTTGCCGCTGCGGCTTCCGGTCAGCACGGCATAGACGGTCGGCAGGTATTTGCGGGTCTGGGAATTGCTGATCACCAGAATGACGAAGGCGGAAAGCGTCGCGCTGATATAAAAGGCGGGGTAGAAATCCGGCCCGCCCTTGTTCCATACCATCCACATGATGACGAGCAGCGGATAATGGGCGCAGAAAATCCAGAAGCTCAGGCTGCCGGTTTCGGCAAGCCGCTGGCCAAGCCGACTGCGGATCAACAGGGCGGAAGACGCCCAGAAACCGAGCGCGCCGAAAACGGCAAGCAGATTGCGCGACATGTTGAGCCAGAAGGTGAATTCCGGGCCGGTGAAATAAAGTCCCGTCGCCAATATGGCCGAGGCGGCAAAGGTCAGCGCCATGATTGGCACGGCGTAAGGATCGAGCGCCTTGACGTCGACCCGGTGCAGCGCAAGTGCAATGCCGAGCGAAAAACTGAAAAGGATGGATTTCTTCTGGACGATGAAGATCGTCAAATCAGGCATGGCGGTGATGATGAGCAGGATCGCGAGCGTCGGCAGCGCGAAACGGCGCATCAGAAAGGCAAGCACCGGCGACAGCAGGATGCAGACGAAGAGATCACGCAGGAAATATAGCGGCACGTTGACCGGCAGCTCTTCAAGCGCCGTTCCGTGACTGATGATTTCCCGCGGGCTGGCATTCCACAGATCAGGGAAATAGCCGACGCCAAGGTCGAACAGCTGGATAAGCAGCACCGCGGCAAACAGCGCGCCGTTCCACAGAAGGAAGGGCAGCAGCACGGTTTTCGACTTAGAACGGATCGTCGCCGGATAATCGAAACCGCTCATGCCGCGGCGAAACAGCAGATAACCGGAAATGGCGCTGAGACAGGGCACGCCGATGCGAAACAGCGCATCGCCGAGGAAAACCCGCAGCCAGTCGAAGAAACCGTAAAGGCCGAGAAAAGGGCTGGTTTCGGCATCGTGCGGCACATGGACGAACACGATCCCGGAGATCAGCAATATGCGCATCAAATTGATACGGGAGGATAGGTTCTGATCGACAGTCACATCAGTCACCCCTATTGGGCGGCGTCCACCCACGCCGCGTTGCAACCAGAGCGAACTTAAGCCCGCACTGGAAAGTCTGGTTTCGACTTTGGGATAAAATGTGGCGACGCGGGAAAAACACAAGCTTAGATTTTGCGGGTGAATGTCTGGCGTTCCGGTCATTCCTGTTGCTGTAAAAATTCAAATATCTGAAATTACTGGCATTTTTATAAATATCGCCATCGTTAAAAATCGCCTAAGCGTGTGAAATTGTCATTTGTCGTGATATTGCGCTGCAAAAAGAACCGCCATCCCGCCCTGCCGCGGTGAGGAAATCACCGCGGAAAAGGCCGGTTAACGGCGGAAATGAGGCGCGTTTTTCTGCGGTTGAACTAACCCTGAGTTGCGGCATCCCGCATGCGCCGCGATTTGACCATTCCGAGAATTTTCCCGAGCAGCGCCCGTTCTGTCAGCAGGATCAGCACCGCATAGATGAGGCCGCCGACGGCAGCGCCGATGAGAACCTGAAGCGTGGCATTGGGAACGCGCTCAGCCAGAACGTGAAGCAGATAACGCACCGCAACGGCCATCACCAGCGCCGCGATCATCGGCCGGCTGCTGACATAAAGGCCTCGGAAGAAGGGCGTATCGCTCGCCTTGAAGACGGCCCATGAATAGGCGACCAGCGTTACCGCATTGACGATGCAGAGCCACACCATCGCGTCGATCAGGGTGCCATAAAGCGCGGCAAGCCAGACCGCGACGGTGGTGACGATGGCGCGGATCGTTGCCGACCAGAACAGCACGCGGCCGTAACCTGCCCCCTTCAGATAGGGGATGAAGGTGCTGCATGGCGTCAGAATGGCCTTCGACAGGGCGAGCAGACCGAGGACCGGCCAGGCATAGGCCCAGTTCTGCCCGAAGATGACAAGCATGGCCGGCTCCGCCACGGCCCAGAGGCCGAACATCATCGGCGCCAGGAGCACGGTCAGCACCTGCGTACTGAACATCAGCGCATCGCGCCGGCGTTGTGGGTCGTCCATCATGCGGCTGAAGGCGGGAAACAGGACACCCATGACGGCCGACAGAACCACCTGATTGGGAATGCTGGCAAAGCGGTTGGAGGCGGAATAGGCGCCGGCATCGGCCAGACCCAGGTGTCGGGCAATGACCACCATAGGCGACTGGAAGGTAACGAAATTGGCGATTTCCGAGCCCATCAACCCCGAGCTGAAACCGAGAAGCGGCACCAGCCGGCGCGGTTTCATGACGAAACGCGGGCAATAGCGGGAAACGGCGTAAAGCCCGACAAGCCGGATGAGGGCTGCGGCAAAAAGCTGGATGATCAGCGCCCAGACGCCGAAGCCCATGAAGGCGAGCGCGACCGCGACGATGGCCGCGATGCTTTCCGACGCCATGCTCCACAGCGCGTCCTTGCTGAAATTCATCCGTCGCGCCAGCAGCGAATAGGCGACATCGCCGGCAAGCTGCAGCGGGATGAGGAATGCCATGATGCGCAGCAGATAGGCGCTTTCAACAGCACCCAGAAGTCCGCCGAAAAATTCTGCCCAGATGTAGAGGACGGCGGCCATGGTGCAGGAGATGGCGAGATTGGCCCAGAAGACGGTATGGATCGTTTCCATATCCTCTTCCTTTTCGACGATGAGGGCAGAGGTCAGCCCCGCGCCGGCGATCATCGTCAGAAACTGTACAACCGTTAGTCCTACCGCCACCACCCCGAATTCCTCCGGGGAAAGCAGTCTTGCGAGAATTGGGACCGTGACAAATTTAAGCCCGAATGTCCCTGTTTTTGATAAAACGCTCCAGCCGACATTCGTGGTGATGGTCTTTACATTTGGCGCTGGGGGCATACAAGCATCCTGTTTCTGGAGGCCGGCGGGAGGAAAGCCGGTTGGGAGTTGCCGATACCATCGGGGCCGCTTTTAGGATCGGGCCCGACACTTCTTGATCAACGCAAGGGGCGAAACAATGGCAAGATTTACTGTCGTCATTCCCTACTACCAAAAGCAGCACGGTGTCTTGGGACGTGCACTCGCATCGGTTTTTGCGCAGACTTACCAGGATTTCGATCTTGTCATCGTCGATGACGAATCGCCATACCCGATCGATCAGGAACTTGCGGAACTTTCGCAGGGTGAGAAAGACCGGATTCTCGTCATTAAACAGGCCAATGCCGGCCCGGGTGGCGCCCGCAACACCGGTCTGGACAATGTGCCTGACGGCACCGACTATGTCGCCTTTCTTGATTCCGACGATATCTGGACACCCGATCATCTGCAGAATGCGGCCTTTGCGCTTCAGACCTATGGCGGCGAGTGCTACTGGGCATCCATGCAGGCAAGTGACGAATTCTATTATCATTTCGCCATTTCCGAGCTGGAGAAGAATGAGGGTGCGGCAAGGCTTTCCGAGAGGCCGCTGCTGATCGAACTGCCGGATCTGGCAAGTGTGATGCTGCGCAACTGGAGCTTCCTGCATCTCTCCTGCATGGTGATCGGCCGTCCTCTTTTTGAGAAAATCCGCTTTGACCCGGCGCTTCGTCTGGCGGCGGAAGACGTGCTGTTTTTCTGCGATTCCATCCTCGCATCGAAGCGGACACTGCTCTGTGACGACGCCGGCGCGATGCGCGGAATGGGGGTCAATATCTTCCACAGCATCGACAATACCTCGCCGGAATTCCTGCGCCAGCAGTTCAATACCTGGGTGGCGCTCGATACGCTGGAGGGGCGTTTTTCACGCCGGCCGGACGATGTCGCCTCCATCGCTTCCTATAAAAACACGGCGCGCAAACAGGCGCTGTGGAGCCAGGCGGGCAATCTGAAACGGCGCAAGGCACCCGAATTCGGACTGCTCCTGAAATGGGCGATGCGCGATCCGGCACTGCTGCGCGCCGCGTTCGAGCTCGGTGCTGGAAAAATCGTCCGCTCCAGATGAGCGAATTCTCGCCCGCAAGAATTTATATGTTTTTTCACCCAGGAGTGACCTCATGAAACCTTACCACTGGGAATCTCATCACGGAAATTTCGGTGACGATCTCAACCTGTGGCTGTGGGATTTTCTGCTTCCGGGCCTGCGCGATGTGCATGACGACGTCATGCTCGTCGGCGTCGGCACCGTGCTGAACGACGTTCTTTTGCCCGCAAAGCAACGCAAGCTGGTGATCGGCAGCGGCTATGGTTATGGCGCGGTGCCGGATACCAGCACCGAGTTCTGGGATATTCGCTGCGTGCGCGGCGAAAAAACCGCCGCGAAGCTGGGGCTCGCGCCCGAAAAGGGCATTGTCGATCCGGCCGTCATGGTGACCGAGATGCCCGATTTCAAAGGCCTGCCGAAGCTCTACAAGAAAACCTTCGTTCCGCACTGGGAATCGGCGGAATTCGGCATGTGGGAAACCGTCTGCGAACCGGCGGGGCTGACCTATCTCGACCCGCGCGGCGAGGCGAAAGCGGTAATCCGCGCCATCGCCCAGTCGGAATTCATCGTGGCCGAATCCATGCATGGCGCAATTCTTGCCGATGCCTTCCGCGTGCCATGGGTCGCGGTCAGCACCTCGCCGTCGATCAACAGCTTCAAATGGAGCGACTGGGCCGGCAGCGTGGGTGTCGAATATCAGCCGCGCTATGTGCCCGTTTCAACCCGCGCCGAGGCGGCGAAAAAGGGCTCGCGCTTCTGGGGCATGAGCTTCCCGCCGCCGCCCGGCCCCGTCATTGCCGAGACCGGTTCCGTTCCGGCACAGGAAGGCCCGGCGCATGAGGGCGACGTGCTGGTGCGGCCGCAGGAAACGCAGCCTCGGTCATTGCGCAAATTGGCCAAGCAGGTGCTGGCAGCACCTTCCACGCTGGCGCTCTGGCAGGCAAGCCGCGCGGAGCCGCGTCTCAGCCCGGATGGCCGGCTGGAAGAGCGCAAGGAGCGTTTCGCCGCCGTTCTGGAAACGGTGAAGCGGGATTATCTCTGAGGGTGAAGAGTGGATGCGGCAGAGAATTTTCTGCCGCCTTCGCTTGAGGATGCCATCCTCTAGGGTCTCTATCGTCATGCTCGGGCCTGTCCCGAGCATCTGCAACCGACCGATCATACGATACGTGAGTAGATCCTCGGGACAAGCCAAGCCCGAGGATGACGGCGAGGAATTGGCGCAGGTCGTCTTTTCCCCTACGAAACCGGCGTACCGTCCAGCAGATAACGCACGTCCCGCACCGGCGGCGATTTACGGAATCGGGCGGTCTTGTCGCTCCAGATGCCGCGCGTGATGGCGGGCAGGGCGGGGAGCCGCGCAAGGGCATGGCTCAGCGCGCCGCCCATTCCCTTCTGCTTTTTCGCATCGAGAAAATGGCGAAGCTCGAATTTGGCGCGGATGTGTTTTTCGTGTTCCCGCATGATCGCCGTTTCCTCTGCCGAAAGCCGGCAGCCGGCGAGAATGGCCTTGTCCGCCTCGTATAAGCGGCGAAGATCTTCGGTGCGATGGCGGCCGCTCAGCGAGTTGCCGCGCACGATCGCGCCGTAACCGCAATGACGGATGACCTTGTAACGCGCGCCGGCGGCCAGCGCCCGCACGTAAAGCTCGTAATCTTCACCGAGCCGCAGGCCGTCATCGTAACGCAGTGCATGTTTGTCAAGAAAAGCGCGGCGTATGACCGGCTTCAGAAACCCGGTTTCCCCGCGTTCAACGCCGGGCCTGGAAATATTGCCTTCCACGAATTCCGTCAGCGACAGAAACCGCGCCTGCGGTTCGAATCGGGCCGGCTGCATGGAGGATGCGCCGGGGACCGATTGCTGGATGAAGGCGATATTGTCGGCCACCAGATCCCAGTCATCGTCGGCCAGCATGGCGGCAAAACGGCCGCGGAAAAAGAAGTCGTCCGCATCGAGAATGCTGATGAGCGGCGCCGATGAAATAGAGATCGCGTGGTTGCGCGCAGCCGAAGGGCCTCGGTTGACCTCGAATCGCACGACCCGCAGACGGCCCGTGCCGTCATCCGCCGCATGCGCCACATCGCTCGTCGTGTCGGTGGAACCATCGTCGATCACCACCACTTCGCCGACCTCGGGCTCCCCGAGGGCGGAACGTATGGCGATATCGATCGTTTCGGATGCATTTTTCGCAGCGATGATGACGCAAATGGGCTGTGAACCGCTCACCATGTATTGTCCTTCTGCTTTGACCAACCGTCAGGATTTGGCCAGCAGAAAGTGTCACGGGTATGGATGCAAGCGATTTTTTTGCGACGCAGTAAATGAAGCTGCGTGAAAGCTCACATATCGGTCAGTTTTGCACCGTGCGGCGGCGGGCTTTTTACGGCGTCCGCCTGCATTGCCTCGGCACCACGATCCCGCGCGAAGGTTTCGCGCAGCCGCCGCTTTTCCCGGGCGACCAGGACGACAATCCCAATGAAATAACCGACTTGCAGAATGACCGCGCAGATGAGGGTCTGGATGAATGCCGTATAGAACGAGCCGTGGATGAAATATGTCGCAACCGCAAAGGTAAGCAATGCACCGATCATGCTGAAAAAAACACGAGGTGCATACATGGTGCTCTCCTCCCGAGAACGATTTCTCCATTTTTGACTGCGCTGCGGCATTTTTCTTCTTTGCAAGAAATATACGATGAGACCGGTGCTGTTTCAACACACATATACTTCTTCTAACGGTTGCGGCATGAAATTTCGGTAATCTTGATTGGTAAATTCCTCGGTAATCGATGACTTCCCCCAATCGGGGCTGCCTTACCAGGCGATTTCCTGCTTTTTAGAGACATAAAATCGTTCTCTTGCGGCCATTGTCGGCTGTCTTACGCCCTCTGCAGACTTCGTTAACCATCTCGCCTTTAAAAAGTCGGTATTGATTCCTCAGCAAGAGCAAGGTGCCCGCGTGACAACGAGTTCAGAAGTAATCGCCTTTCCGGCAAAGAACCGTATTGCCGACGTAAAAAGATGTGCAACCATGCTCGACCGGCTGCATGGTGTGGAGGCGAATGATTTCTGGCGCAGGGAGTGCCGTGAGCTGGCCGCCCGTCTGATGGCGCTTGGCTATGAGGACGCTGCCATGCGGCGCGAGGTCATGGAATTTCAAAACGCTGTGCAGGCTGAATTGTGGGCGGGCGATGCCACGCCAGAGGCGCGCCGCGACAGCCATTGAGGCCTCAGCGTTTTCCATAAAAAAAGCCGGCAGGTGTCAAACCTGCCGGCTTTTTTGTTCATGCCCGTTTGATCAGGAAGCGCCGGCGCCGCGTGTGCGGGCAACGCCATCGAGTGCGGGCTTGTATTTCGGGTCGAGCCGGGCCGCATGTCCATAGGACTTGGCGGCCTTGGCCATCTCGCCGCGACGCTCATAAACAAGCGCCTGGTTGGCCCAGGATTCCGCCACATTGCCATCCAGCGAAATGGCGTGGTTGAAATCGGCAAAGGCGTTCTCATCGTCGTTCAAGGCGACATAGGAAAGGCCGCGACCATTATAGGGCTCGGGCGACGTCGACGACAGCGAGATTGCCTTGGAGAAGTCCTCGATGGCCTGGGCATGCTGGTTGCGCAGCTGGTAGATCAGGCCGCGATTGTGCCAGGCACGTCCATCGGTGGTTTCAAGCTCGATGGCGCGGGAGAAATCGTTGAAGGCTTCGTTCACACGTCCGGACTGGCGGTAAAGATTGCCGCGGCCGATCAGCGCCACATCGTAGCTCGGATTGATTTGCAGGGCGGCGTTGTAGTCCTGCAGGGCCTGCTGCTGCTGCCCGGAGTTGCGATAGACCAGCGCGCGGTTGGCATAGGCCTGATAAAAGCGTGGGTTGAGCTGCAGCGCCTTGTTGAAATCCTCGATGGCGCGGCGCGAATCGCCGGCGCGGCCGTAAGCCGAGCCACGGACGTTATAGCCTTCGGGATCCTGGGGATTGGCGTTGATGACCGAGGTAAGCGAGGCGATGTTTTCCTGCGAACCCTGGGCACGGTCGATCCTGAACACATCCTCCGTCTGGTTGGATGTCGCGCAGCCGGAAAGACCGGCAAGGACGGTACAGACGACCAGAGAAGCGCGGAACCCTCTGTTGTTTTTCAATGGCACCCGGCGCGTGGAGGCATCGGAGTTTTTCACAACACAGGCGTCGACAGCGATCATTCGGTGTGGGTTCCCTCGCAGGCCGGTCTCACGGTCGTTTTCAAGAGCGTTCTCCGGCCACAAACACAAAGAGCGGCGGCGAATTGATCGCCCCCGCCCAACAAGCATTCAAAAACGTCCAAAAGACGGCCTATTAACGGCCTGCGCGGGGGCCTGCAACCAGACCTTCGCGCTGTGCACGCTTGCGTGCCAGCTTGCGAACGCGGCGAACGGCTTCAGCCTTTTCGCGAGCGCGCTTCTGGGAGGGCTTTTCGTAGTAATCGCGCATTTTCATTTCACGGAAAATGCCTTCGCGCTGCATCTTTTTCTTCAGGGCGCGGAGCGCCTGATCAACGTTATTGTCGCGGACTAGTACCTGCACGTTAAACCCGTTCCTTTGGTTTGGTTAATTTGCTATGTGAATAAGGCATTCGCACGCAAATAAAAAATCGTTCGTTCGGCTGTCGAGCCGGGCGATTGGTGACGTGCAATAACAGATCATTTGAGCCAAGTCCAGCCGGTAGCGCATAATCACCCAGCAAAATGCGGCTTGCCCGGAATTCTGCCTGTGATGTCGAAACAAAATCATTGCGGCGTCGCAAAATGGATATTGCCTCCCATCCCGATTTGCCATGTGTATGATAAGGGCCGGAGCCATGTTTCCGGCTTCTGGCCGGTTCTTGAGGAGCAGATTGCGAATGCGCAAATATTCCGTTTTTGCCGTGGCGCGTGAGGCGCTCAGGGGTCATAAGGGGTGGGATGCGCAATGGGCCTCGCCCGAGCCGCGCAAGGATTACGATGTCATCATCATTGGCGGCGGCGGCCATGGGCTGGGGGCTGCCTATTATCTTGCCAAGGAACACGGCATTACCAATGTTGCAGTTCTGGAAAAAGGCTGGCTTGGCGGCGGCAATACCGGCCGCAACACCACCATCATCCGCTCCAACTATCTCTATGAAGAGAGCATGGATATTTACGAGCATTCCCTGAAACTGTGGGAAGGCCTGAGCCAGGATCTCAATTACAACGTCATGTATTCGGCGCGCGGCGTGATGATGCTGTCGCACAATATTCATGACCGGCAGTCCTTCAGCCGCCATATCAATGCCAACCGTCTTTACGGCATCGACAATGAGTGGCTGACGCCGGAGCAGGCGAAAGCCTATTGCCCGCCGCTCGATATATCAGGCAATGCGCGTTATCCGATCAACGGCGCTGCCCTCCAGCGCCGCGGCGGCACGGCGCGCCACGATGCTGTGGCCTGGGGTTATGCCCGCGCGGCCTCCGACCGCGGCGTGCACATCATCCAGAACTGCGAGGTTACGGGCATTCGCCGCGGGCCGGACGGGGCGGTGACGGGTGTGGAAACCAATCGCGGTTTCATCGGTGCGAAGAAGATCGGCGTTTCCGCCGCCGGTCATTCCTCCGTCATCATGAAAATGGCGGATGTGCGCGTTCCGCTGCATTCCAACCCGCTGCAGGCGCTGGTTTCGGAACCGCTGAAGCCGATTTTCCCCTGCGTGGTGATGTCCAACACGGTCCACGCCTATATTTCGCAATCCGACAAGGGCGAGCTGGTCATCGGCGCAGGTACCGATCAATATAACTCCTATTCCCAGACCGGCGGCCTGCAGATCATCACCCACACGCTCGACGCGATCTGCGAGCTGTTCCCGATCTTCCGCCGCGTCAAGATGATGCGCCAATGGGGCGGCATTACCGACAACACACCCGACCGCTCGGCGATCCAGAGCGTGACGCCGGTGCAGAACCTCTTCGTCAATTGCGGCTGGGGTACGGGCGGCTTCAAGGCGACGCCGGGTTCGGCCAATCTTTTCGCGCATCTCATCGCGCGGGGTGAACCGCATCGTCTGGCGGCGGGGCTGACGCTCGACCGGTTCCGCACCGGCCGTCTTATTGATGAGGCTGCCGCTGCCGCGGTGGCGCATTGATGCTGGCGGCGGCCATGCTTGCGATCAACATATCAGGCGCGGCCGTGCCCGTGCCCGTCGGCAGCGTCATTCCCGAGGCCAGGGATTTTCGCAGCCAGAAGATTGCTAAGATGCAGGGTGAGAAAGACTGGCCCTTCATGGCGGAAAAAGGCCTGCTTCTCTGCGCTCCAAGTCTCGCGAACAAGATGGTTTATTTTGTCGGTGAGAAGGAGGATGGCGGGCAGGATTACCCCTTCGCGATCGACACCGACATGATGGCGGTTGCCATCGTCAATATGGGCCGGGCCTCGGCGCTACGCCCTTTCGATAATTTCGAGCAGCTTTTAAAGCGGCTTTCCCCTTTCGTAGCCATGGGAAAGCGGCTGTGTGACCAACCCGCCGGAACGATCCTTCCGGAAAATTCTCTCTAGGTGGAGCGACGATGCTTCTGATCCATTGCCCCTATTGCGGGGAAGACCGTTCCGAACTGGAATTCCGCTGGGCGGGCGAAGCCCATATCGCCCGGCCGGAAAACATCGCCGATATTTCCGACGAGGCCTTCGCCGAATATTTCTTCATTCGCGACAATGACAAGGGCCTCGTTTTCGAGCGCTGGCGTCACATTCACGGCTGCGGCCGCTTCTTCAACGCCGCCCGCGATTCGGTCAGCGACAAATTCCTGATGACCTACAAGGCGGGTGAGCCGAAACCCGATACTGAGACGGTCCTTTCCGCAGAAAAGGGAGCCGGGCAATGAGCGGCGATTATCGTATCAAGGGGGCCGGTCGTCTCACCCCGGCCAGAACCGCGCGCTTCACCTTCGATGGCAAGATTTATCAGGCGCTGGAGGGGGACACGGTCGCCTCCGCGCTTCTGGCCAATGGCGTGCATCTGATCGGCCGCTCGTTCAAATATCACCGGCCGCGCGGCTTCCTTTCCGCCGGGCCGGAAGAGCCGAATGCGCTGATCGACGTTTCCCGCGACAGTCTGCGCAAGCAGCCCAATGTGCGTGCCACGGTGCAGGAAGTGTTCGACGGCGCGATCATCGCCTCGCAGAACCGCTTTCCGTCGCTATCCTTCGATCTGAGCGCCATCAACGATCTCCTGTCGCCGATGTTCGCGGCCGGTTTTTATTATAAGACCTTCATGTGGCCGAAGGCCGCCTGGCACAGGGTTTACGAACCGCTGATCCGCCGCGCCGCCGGTCTTGGCAAGGCGCCGAGCGAGCCGGATGCGGATCATTATTCCGGTCGTTATGCCCATTGCGATGTGCTGGTGGCCGGTGCCGGCGTCGCTGGTCTGACGGCGGCGCTTGCTGCCGCGAAAACCGGCGTCAGCGTCATTATGGTCGATGAAAATGCCGAAGTCGGCGGCGCGCTGCGTTTCGACACTGGCACGGTTATCGACGGTCTGCCCGGTTACGAATGGGCGCAGAAGGTTTTTGCCGAACTGAAGTCCCTGCCCAATGTGCGGGTTCTCACCCGCACCACCGCTTTTGGTTATTACAACCACAATTTCGTGGCGCTGGCCGAGCGGGTGACCGATCATCTCGCCACGCCCGCCAGACACCAGCCGCGCGAGCGGCTGTGGCAGGTGCGCGCCAAAAAGGTCGTGCTGGCGGCGGGTGCGATCGAACGTCACATGGTCTTTGCCAATAATGACCGCCCCGGCATCATGCTGGCCTCGGCCGCACGTACCTATCTCAACCATTACGGCGTCGCCGTGGGTCAAAATGTCGGGGTCTACACCGCCCATGATTCGGCCTATGAGACGGCCTTCGATCTGAAGAAGGCCGGGGTGAAAATCGCCGCCATCGTCGATTGCCGCGAGAACCCGCATCAGCGCCTGCTGGATGAGGCGCGGGCGCTCGGCATCGAAGTGCTGGCGGGCCATAGCGTTTACAATACCGCCGGCCGCCTGCGTGTGTCTTCCATGACAGTTGGCCGCAATGGCGGTTCCAACAAGCGCAAGATCGCCATCGATGCGCTGGTGGTTTCGGCCGGATGGACGCCATCAGTGCATCTCTTCTCGCAATCGCGCGGCAAGCTGAAGTTTGACGCGGCTAACCAGCGTTTCCTGCCAGATATCCATGTGCAGAACGGTGTTTCCATCGGCGCCTGCAACGGCACGGACGATCTTTCCGCGTTGATCGCCGAGGCTGCGGCTGCCGGTGGCGGCGGCGTGGAGTTTTCCGGTGAGAATGCAAGGATTTGGACAGGCGGCATGATCGGTGCGGCCGAAGGCGCGGGTGAGGGCACCGGCGTCAAGGCCTTCATCGATTTCCAGCACGATGTCTGCGCCAAGGATATCCGCCTTGCCGTGCGCGAAGGCATGCATTCCGTCGAGCATATCAAGCGCTTCACCACCAATGGCATGGCGTCCGATCAGGGCAAGATGTCCAATATGCACGGCCTTGCCATCGCATCGGAGGCGCTTGGCCGGGATTTGCCCAAGGTCGGTCTCACCACCTTCCGCCAGCCCTATACGCCGGTCACCTTCGGCACGCTCATCAACCATTCGCGCGGCGCGCTGTTCGACCCGGCCCGCAAGACGCCGATGCACGAGGAAGAGCTGGCTGCCGGCGCGGTGTTCGAGGATGTCGGCAACTGGAAACGCGCCTGGTTCTTCCCGCGGGCGGGCGAGGACATGCATGAGGCGATCAACCGCGAATGCAAGACGGTTCGGACAAGCGTCGGCGTGTTCGATGCCTCCACACTCGGCAAGATCGAAGTGGTCGGCCCGGATGCGGCGAAGTTCCTGAACCTCATCTACACCAATGCCTGGGACACGCTGAAACCCGGCCGTTGCCGTTACGGCATCATGACCCGCGAAGACGGTTTCGTTTACGACGACGGCGTCGTCGGGCGTCTTGCCGAAGACCGTTTCCATGTGACGACCACCACGGGCGGCGCGCCGCGCGTTCTCCAGCACATGGAAGATTATCTCCAGACCGAATTCCCCGATCTCAATGTCTGGCTCACCTCGGCTACCGAACAATGGGCCGTGATTGCCGTGCAGGGGCCAAAGGCGCGCGAGGTTATCGCGCCCTTCGTCGAGGGCATCGATCTCTCGCCGGAGGCCTTCCCGCATATGGCGGTGGCCGAAGGCACCTTCTGCGGTGTGCCGACACGGCTTTTCCGCGTGTCTTTCACAGGCGAACTCGGTTTCGAAATCAACGTTCCGGCCGATTACGGCGCGGCCGTCTGGTCGGCGATCCGCGAAAGGGCCGAAGCCGTCGGCGGCTGCCTTTATGGCACCGAGACCATGCATATCCTGCGTGCGGAAAAGGGCTATATCATCGTCGGGCAGGATACGGACGGCACGGTGACGCCTGACGATGCCGGGCTTGCCTGGGCCGTTTCCAAGAAGAAGACGGATTTCGTCGGCATTCGCGGGCTGAAACGCACCGATCTCACGCGCTCCGGCCGCAAACAGCTGGTCGGCCTGAAGACGAAAGACCGGCTGACCGTTCCGGACGAGGGCGGCCAGATCGTTGTCGATCCGAACCAGCCGAAACCCATGACCATGCTCGGCCATGTCACCTCCGCCTACTGGTCGGAAAATCTCGGCCATTCCATCGCTTTTGCGCTGGTGGCGGATGGCAGGGCGCGGATGGGCGAAACGCTCTATATTCCGCTCGCCGATAAAACCATTGCCGTCGAAGTGACCGACATGGTCTTCCTCGACAAGGAAGGAGCCCGTCTCAATGGCTGACAAACTTCACGCAAAACGCAAATCCGTGCTCGAGGATTTTCACGGCGGCTCTCCCTTTGTTTCGCTGAAACCTGCTGCTTCCGCCTCGCGGCTCTCGCTGCGCGCCCGGGAAAGCGCCCTGCCGGCACTTTCGGAAGCGCTCGGTCTTGCCCTGCCGGCCCGCCCGAAAAGCTCCGTCACCTCGGGCCTGCGGTCCGCTTTGTGGCTCGGCCCGGATGAATGGCTGGTGATTGATCAGGGCGAGAGCGACCTGATGGCGGCTCTCGCCGGCGTTTCCGGCCTGTTTTCTGCAACCGATATTTCCCACCGCAATACGGCCGTCATCGTCTCCGGTGCCGGTGCGGAAGCGGCACTCAATGCCGGCTGCCCGCAGGATCTTTCTCTCGCAAAGTTCCCGGTCGGCGCGTGCTCGCGCACCGTTTTCGGCAAGGCGGAAGTGGTGCTGCTGCGCACGGCGGACGATACGTTCCGGGTGGAATGCTGGCGTTCCTTTGCGGAATATGTCGGCGGGCTGTTGCAGGAAGCGGCTGAGGACGTGGCGGTTTAACCGGCCATCCACCCCCGCCATTCCACCCACCGCCCATGGAAATCGGCTCGGCCGATTTCCTGTTTCTCGCCGGTCGGCCAGATCTGCAGGGTAATGGCGGCACCGCCCGGCGTCGCATCCGCCTCCATTTGCAGCCGGGCAAACGGGGCATCCGGCGTGGCGCGGGTTCCAGCTTCGGCAATCACAGCCTCGCCTTCCTGTTTCAGTTCATCGGGCAGATATTGCCAGGCGACTGAGTGATAGACGACGTGGACAGCACCCGCATATTGCGTGGCAAGGCGGCATTTCAGCCAGTCGACCGCGTCCGCCTTCTCCACATGCAGACCATGTTCCACGGCTATCCGCAGGGCGGCGGCGGTTCGCTCCAGCCTGTCTGTCTGATCGGCCCAGACATAGGACATCAGCCGCAGGCGATCTTCGGCGGATGATGGGTCGAGCGGGTTGAGATCGCAGCCGGCGCGCTCGATAACCTCGATCCGCTCATGGGCGGGCGTGTCGCCGCGCCATTCCGGTGACAGGAAAACATCGGATTGCTCACCCCAGGCGAGATCGCCGAGGCGATATCGGTAACGGTCGAATTGCAGGTTGAGGCCAGCGCTGGCTCCGACTTCGGAAAGCACCAGCGGCTTGCCGGTCAGTGCCGCAATCGAAAGAAAGCCCGGCAGCAGAACGGCGGAACGCCGAACCTCGTTGGTCTGCGGCGGTGATTTCAATCTTTCGAGGATGAAGGCGGAATGAAAACGCAGGGCGCTGGCGCAGGCCTGCCAGAGCGCTTCTTCGTCTTCCGGCGGGATATCGGCAAGCGGCGCGATCTTTTCCTCGATGGCGAGCGCATGCAGGGCGCCCGCCAGCCGGAGGGGAACGGAATCGCCCGAGGGGCCGACATCGCCCGGCCAGGATAAAATCCGCTCGCCCACCTCGGTATGGCGGTCGAGCCTTGCTGCCATGGTGCGGCAGAGCCGCGCGGTAAAGGGCGAGCCGAGGCTGTCGCAGGCTCTTGCCTGCACGAGAAACGCATTCCTTACGGCTTCGTCATGCATGCGGTCTCTCCCTTGCGGCAGTTTCAGGCGTCTTCCGGCCTGTCCTCCGGGTTGAACTGGCTGATGGTGGTCCAGCGCGCGGTAAGCGCCGGCTTTTTCTCGTTTTCGATGTCCACCGTCACGTCATAGGTCGTCATCAACATGGCCGCGCCGCGAAAACGCGCCTCCGCCAGCGTGAAGCGGCCGCGCACCCGCGCACCGCTTTTGACCGGCGTAACGAAACGAACGGCATCGAAGCCGTAATTGATGCCCATGGTCTGTTCGCGGATGCGGGGCAGAGCATCGTAATTCAGCGCCGAAAGCAGAGACAGCGTCAGGAATCCATGCGCGATGGTGCCGCCAAAGGGGCTTTCCGCTTTGGCGCGCTCCGGGTCAGTGTGGATGAATTGTTCGTCCAGCGTCGCCTTTCCGAAAGCGTCAATCATTGTCTGATCGACAGTAATCCAGTCGGAGACGCCCATTTCCGTGCCGACCAGATTTTTCATCTCCGCCAGCGCAATTTCTTTTGTCATGTTACCTCCGTCCGCATTGTTTCCAGGGACTTATACGGCTGGCGACGCGAAGGGATCAACTGCGCAGATAAAACACCACGGAACGGGCGGGCAGGAAGGCGGGATTGCCGAAATCCGTGCCGATCGCATGCCAGCCATCGCCGGGCAGCGTGAAAGGAACGATCTCGCGACCGCGATTGATGAGAACCGCAAGCTCGACCTCGACGCCCGTTTCGCGGTCCGACGTTGAAAGCACCATGGCGAAGGCGGGTCCATTCGGGCTTTCCCAGTCCGCAATCGTCATGGGCTCCCCGCCCGGGGCAAGCCATGTCACATCGCCGCTGCCGGAAAAGAAGCCGGTCTCGGAAAAGACGCCGAAGCGTTTGCGAAGCGCTGCGAGAAATGCCGTGTGATCGATCAGTTCGGGCACAAGCGAAGACCAGTCGACCCAGGTGATGTCATTGTCCTGACAATAGGCGTTGTTGTTGCCATGCTGGCTGCGGCCGCCCTCATCGCCGGCGGTCAGCATCAAGACGCCGCGGCTGACGAACAGGGTGGAAAGCAGCGCCTTCACATCCGCAATGCGGGCGGCGACAATGGCAGGATCATCCGTCAGGCCTTCGAAACCATTGTTCCAGGAGTGGTTTTCATTGTGGCCGTCGCGATTGTTCTCGCCGTTTTTCTCATTGTGCTTGTGTTCGTGGCTGACGAGATCGAACAGGGTGAAACCGTCATGGGCAGCGAGAAAGTTGACGCTGCGGCTGTTCAAGCGGCCATGGCGGGAAAAGATCGGCGAAGACCCGGAAAGCGCATCTGCCAGCGCCCCGATGGTGCCGGCGTCGCCGCGCCAGAAGCGGCGCATATCGTCGCGGGCGCGGTCGTTCCACTCCAGAAAGCTTTCGGGGAAATTGCCCAGCTGATATCCACCGGGGCCGATATCCCATGGTTCGGCGATCAGCAGGCGGTCATAAAGTGCCGGGTCCGAATGCATGGCCGCGAGCGTTTCGCTTGCCATGTCGAAGCCATTGGCCGTTCGCCCGAGTACGGGCGCGAGGTCGAAACGGAAGCCATCCACGCCGGCATTCAGAACGAAATGTCGGAGGGAATCGACGATGAGCTGGCGAATATAGGGATGGTCGCAGGCAACCGTATTGCCGGTGCCGGTATCGTTGACCAGCACGCCCGGTTTTCCCGGCGGGTGGCGGAAGGCGGTGAGGTTATCGAGCCCGCGCAACGACAGGATCGAACCTTCGATATCGCTTTCGCCCGTATGGTTGAAGACCAGATCGAGAATGACGCCGATGCCCTCCGCATGCAGCGCCGCAATCGTATCCCGCAATTCCCGCACGCCGCCGGGGCAGAGGCGCGGATCGAGCGCCATGAAGCCGACGGGATTATAACCCCAGGCGTTGGAAAGGCCGAGCGGCGGCAGGTGGCGCTCATCGATCCAGGCGGTGATCGGCATCAACTCCACCGCATCGACGCCGATCTTTTTCAGGTACGCGATAATGGCGGGATGGGCAAGTGCGGCAACGGTGCACCCGATCTCTTCCGGCACTTCAGGATGCAGCCGGGTGAAGGATTTGACGGCGAGTTCGTAAATCAGCCCGCCTTCGGCAAAAAGCGGCGGTTGACGCCTGATCGGCTCATGCTGAGAAAGAATCGCTTTCGGCATGATCCCGCCGGTCTCCGCACCAAAGGCGTAAAGTGCGGGATCGTGCCGGAAGGGGCGGTCGATCTCCGTGGCATAGGGGTCGAGCAGCAGCTTTGCAGGATCGAACCAGAGGCCGTGTTCGGGAGCGTAAATGCCGTGAGCGCGAAAGCCATATCGCGTGCCGGGGCCGGCATCGGAGACGGTCAACCGGTGAACGTCATCTTCACCGCGCGCCATCGGCAAACGCGCCGTTTCTTTCTCGCCGTTAGCATCGAAAAGGCAGAGATCGACCTGCGAGGCGTGCCGGGAATAGACCGTGAATTCCGTTCCGTTTTCCGTCTGGATTGCGCCTTTGGGGAAAACGGAAGGTGTCTGCATGGTCTGTCTCTCCGGGGGATAGTTGTTTCTTCTTCGTAAGGGTAGAAGGTGGCCGTTAATGGAAGGCGGGTATGCGTCCGCCTGTGATCGATGGCGAACCCAAAACCTCTCCTCCGTCATGCTCGGGCCTGTCCCGAGCATCTGCTACGCATTGATTGGACGATGCGTTGGCAGATCCTCGGCACAAGGCCACTACTGTCCGGTTTAAATTTGCGGCCATTGGAAGGCCATCTGGATTTGGTTTCTGGGTTTGTCTGGTGGCGGGTCGAGAAGCCGATCGGTGCGTCGCCGGTGCATGAG
>NZ_JAQAHD010000022.1:0-72556 GCF_027871605.1 Agrobacterium sp. CFBP 3001 | reverse complement strand
CATTCCGCGCATCGGCATGGAGGTGATGGTCGCCTTTGTCGATGGCGACCCGGATAAGCCGCTGGTCATCGGCGTGGTCAACAATCCGGCCAATTCCGTGCCTTACGACCTTCCGGCCAACAAGACGCGCATGGTGCTGCGCTCCAACAGCCACAAGGGCGACGGTTTCAACGAAATCACCTTCGAGGATGAAGCCGGCAAGGAGAACCAGTTCTTCCACGCCCAGAAGGACCAGACGACGCGGGTTCTGAATGACCGGACCAAGCGCATCGACCGGCATGAGGTCGCCTCGGTCGGCGGCAACCGCGCGGTAGAAGTTTCCGGCAACCAGAAACACGAGATCGGCGGCTCGGTAAACACCGTCGTCGGCGGCACGGGACCGATGGCGATGATGGCCATGGCGGGCGTACAGGCGCTCTCCGGGCAGACGGCGGGGCTGCTTTCGCAGGCCGCCCAGATCGCCGGCGGCGGTGGCCCGGGTGTCGCGGCCTTCGCCACCACACTCGCCTCATCCGCACTCGGCTTCCTCGGCGCAGGCGGTCTTTCATCGCGTGAGGGGGTCGTTTCCGGCCCGAGCCCACGTGCGGATGCGGGTACGGCGCTTGCCGGCTCCGGCTCGGGCGTCGGTTCCGATGCTTCGGGATTGTTTCCGCTGCCGGGCATCATGAACACGATCGTCAGCACGTTCAAATCCGACAGCGTCGGGGTGGCGCGGGCAGAACAGATCGGGGTGAGCAAGGTTACGAATGTCGGCCAGACGTCGCTGGAAAGCGTCGGAAAGACAAAGAAGACAACCGTTGGAGAGCGTTACGAAATAAACGTTGGCAAAGCCATTTTCACGCAAACTGAAAATCACACGGTGATCGTCAGCGACAAGATAGTGCTTGCGGCACCGGGCGGCGTTATCGAGATCAACAAAAATGGGGTGTTTATCAAGGCAACCAAGTTCGAGGTCAAAGCAAACGCTGTGAACTTCAAGCGTGGCAGTGCCGGCAAAAGTACGAACAAGCCTTTTGCTGAAGACTGCTCGAAGAAGTAGGGGTTGGCGTGGAACTCAATAGCGAGAAGAGGCAGGAAGTTCTTTCCAAACTGCGCGAGGAGCAGGGGGCTGGCGGAGCCGCGCGTCTTTATGCCGTGGTCGATGCGTCCCGGGCGCCGATGATTATTCCACCGGCGCTTCAAGCCATGACGGACAAGGTAGCATGTCTTTACAGAGGCAATGCGCTTGAGGAGTTCGGGGACGATACGGCTTGGGTCGCAGAAATGACATCTGACGAAAGCGTGTTGCAATGGCTTATCGACAATGGCTTTGGCAAACGCTGGTCGATTTTTCTGCGAACGTCGCATGCATTGGAAGATGTCGTCCGGCATTTGAGGAAATTTACGATGGTCAAAGATAGTGAGGGGACCATTCACTTCTTTCGTTATTACGACCCACGAACGCTGCGCCAATATCTGCCAGTCCTAACATCGGAGCAGGCCGCTGTTTTTTTCAACGGAATTGAGTGTTTTTATTGTGAAAACGACCTGAAGGCGGGAGAATTCCTCAAGTTCCGCTTTGGAAATGGCATTGTACATCGTGAGATCGTTTTGCCTTCCGGAGGCACAGGTCAGGCAAAGGCAGTTGAGAGGGCATTATCATGATCATTGAATTCGATCCGCGTCAGATGAATGCGATGCTGCACGATGACGACGATTTTACGAATTATTTCACCAGAGAAGTGATGCCAAAGCATCTACCCAGTTTCGCTGATATGGCGGGGTCGCCCCAGGCTACCGAAATGACACGCTGGGGCAGACGCTATGCTGAGCATTTCGGCTTTTCCGACCCGATTTATCAGATTCACTTCGTTGTTCTGATGTGGCGGATCGGGCCGGATTTCTTTATGTTCGAACCTTATAAATCCATCCTTGCCGATCAAAACCAGACTGAGGAACAGCGCATCGAGCGTTGTAACCTTGAACCGACCATGAGCCAGGAAGGGAACGCGATCGCGCGGAGCGATAATGCCTTCTGGTTCCCGCAATATATGAAGAACAACATTCTCGGCGTCCCTTATGACGACATCGAGGAGGAGTTCGAGCGTGAGCGTGCTGCCAGGGCGAGAGACGTTCAATGAGCCAGCATCTTGATGATCTCGTCAATGTTCCTGACACGCGCGAGCTTGAACTGGCCCGTCGTGATCTGGACATGCTGAACCAGCGCTATACAGAAATCGCGAAAGAAGCGGGTTGGCTGGCTGCTTCGTCCGTTCCCGTAGTGGGTGGTGTCGTGGATGTTGCGAGCGCCATTGGAAACGCCTGGACTGGCAACTGGGCAGATGCCGGTCTGGATCTCGTCGGTCTCGTTCCCGTCTGGGGTGATGGGGCCAAGGCCGCTGCCAAAGGCACCAAGATTGCGCGGTATGCCGAAAAACTGATGAGCCAGGTTGCCGCCGCGCAGCGCAAGGTCAAGGCGCTCGAGGAGCATGTACGAAAGTCGGCGGCGGCATCGAAATATTGGGCTTCCAAGCGCGGCGAAGCCTACCGCAAGCTTCAGGAAGATTTGAGAAAATGCAATACGAAGGCATGCCGTCAGAAAAAAATCGACGAGTATAAGAATGGCGGCAAATACAAGAACATTCCACGAGAAGGGAAGTGGTCTGGAGAGCCGGGCAACAGCAAGTGGTCCCCCGAGCCCGGATCGAATGCCGATAAAGCGCTGAAAGAATACGGTCAGGATGGGATTTCTTACAAAAACGGAAAACCCGATTTTTCACCATTCATGAAAAAAGGACCGGATGGGCAGCCGATTCAGACCCGCATATCCAATATGAAGGGCGACCTGGCAAGAGGGCCGGACGGCGACGTGGGCCAGGCCGTTGGTCCGCTCAAGGAAAGGTATGGCAGCTGGAGCAAGACTGCCGATGAAAATGGCTTTACGTGGCATCACAATGAAGACACATCCACGATGCAGCTGGTCGACTCGCGTATACATAATACCGGCCAAGGCGGCGGTGCCCACAGCGGCGGCGCTTCTGCAGTCAACGATCCTTCCTATTAGAACGGAGTTGTTCCAATGGTTGTCTTAAAAGATGCGGTTCAATTCCTGGAGGAGAACAGCGATTTTCAACGAGTTCCGGATACGACGTGGACTGACCGCGATTTCGGTCGCTTTACGGAACTTACCGGGCTGATCGTTCCGAAGCAGCTGCAAGAGGTTCTGAGGCAATACGGTCACTGTGGAACCGAATACAACGATTCATTTCTGGTGGAATACGATGACGGCAGTCGGTCGGTACATGATGTGCAGGTGCTTGTTTCGAATTTCGATACCATCGTTTCGTGGCACGACACCTTTATTGCCAATTCCAGTTGGGAAAAACAGTTCACGCTCCCAATGATATTCTTTGGATCGGCGGATTCCGGACATGCCTATTTGTTGATGGATGGCAAAAATCCTGAAAATGGGGCTGTTTACTTCTGGGAAAGGGCGACAGACCCCTTTGGTACAGGAAACAACGCAAAAGGGATCGTCAAGCTGGCGGACAGTCTGCCGGAATTCCTGATCAATCTCTCCGCACCAGAAAACCTTTGATGTGTAACGAATATGCTTGGTCTACACGAAAAATGGCGAGCAACCTTTATTGAATCCTGGCCGGACGAAGTGTGCGAGCTAGGGTTACCCTTTGAGCAGTTGCTTATTTCGGAGCAGGATCGTGTCGCCATAGGGAGCAGGACCGCGGCTTTCCGGGACCTGTTCAGTGTAGATGAACTCCCTCAACTGTCAGAGGAATTCCGCGTAGCCATTGACGCAAAAACCGCGGTTTTCAAAGAGGGCGCCCATTTTCGCTTCGGTGGATGCAGTTTCAAACAGCCCGGACAATACCAAAAGGGGCCGATCTTCAACAGCGCCCAACTCATGTCTCATATATTGCGGGATAATCCCCGTGTGGCGGGACTTCTTGCCAGTTCACTTCAAGATAAATTTGACGTTTGCATGTTCATACGGCCTTGGAAAGACATTCCGAAATGGTCTGAGTTCAGGCTCTTCATGAAAAACCGGGAATTCCTCGGCGCTTCCCAGTATTTTCATACGGCTTTTTTTCCTGAGATAGAGGCAAATGCCAAATCCATCGCGGCAGCTCTGGTGGATTTTGCGGACCGTTTCAGGGAGGTCGCTCATATTGATGATGCTATCGTCGACATTTACCTGAAACCTGGCGATGTCGCCGGATTTGAAGCTGTGCTTCTGGATATTAACCCGCTCATCGTGCGGTCCGACCCGTGCCTTTTTCAATGGAGGAACGGGGGGGATTTTGACAGGGGGCTACGCTTCCGGGGCGGGAATAATCGAGTGCTCGCCATAGCACCGTTGCCTTTTGCTCGTGCGGCTTGATTTAGTTGAGAAGGAGGAGCCAATGACCGCCAGCCCAGTCTCCCTTAAAGGCCACATGCATGTCTGCCCCAAGGTCGATCCCGGCCCAAGACCGCATGTTGGTGGTCCCGTCATCTCCACCCAACAGAGTTTTGTTACGGTTGAAGGAACGCCGGTCGCAACTGTCGGTGATACCTGTTTGTGCACGGGAGTTCCGACGACCGATACAATTACTGCCGGCTCGTCCTTTGCCGCTATTGATGGAAAGAAGATAGTGCGGCAGGGTGATGCATGCGCGCATGGTGGAAGATTGGTGCAGGGAACCTCCTGGATCACGTTCGAGTAATCTGAAATTTGGGTGCCGTGACGACAATCTGCCTCATGCAATGGTTTGACTAGCGGAGCCTGTTTCTGCGTTTGCCAGCGGAAGTTCCGCTTCTAGTCGCCTGTCCCGAAAGAAAGGCACCGACATCCTCTTCCCGAAGCGGCGGTGCATAGATGTAGCCCTGTACCAGCGTGGCGCCGAGGCCTTCGAGTGCGGTTAGCTCGGCTGGTGTTTCCACCCCTTCCACCACGCATTCCAGTCCCATGTCGCGGCTGAGGGTGAGGAGGGATTTTACGATTTTGTAGCTGGCCGGTTTTTCGTGCAGGTCCGTGACGAAGCTGCGGTCGATCTTGATCTTGGTCAGCGGCAATGCATGCAGTCGCGTCAGGCTGGAATAGCCGGTGCCGAAATCGTCCAGCGATATGCCGCAGCCGAGACGCCGCAGCATTTCGACCGATTGCCTCACCTGCTCGAAATCATGGGCAAAAGCCGTCTCGGTAATTTCAAGGTCCAGCCGTCGTGCATCGAAGCTGCTGTTTTCGATGATGCCGAGGAGGGAAAGCACGCCCTCCTGGGAATTGAGGTCCTGTGCCGAAAGGTTGAACGACAGGCGCAGGGAAGGCTCCCATGTGGCGGCGGAGGCGAGCGCCATTTTGAGAAGCGGCCGCGTCAGCGAGCCGACGATGCCGGCCCGTTCCGCGATGGGGAAGAACTGGCAAGGCGGCACATGCCCGAGAACCGGGCTGTGCCAGCGCGCCAGCGCTTCAAACCCTGACGTCCTTCCGTCGCGTATATCAACGATCGGCTGGAACACCACCGAAAGCTCGTTTTCCATATCCCGCTGTTTGAGCAGGTGCTCGACGCGGGCTTCGATATTGATCTGCTTTTCGTGCTCCGCATCGAACAGAACGGCATCGCCACGCCGGGTTTTCTTGGCGTGGTAAAGGGCATAATCCGCCCTGTCGAAAAGCTGTTCGAGCGTTGAGGCGAGGTTTGGGAACACGGCAATTCCCATGGAAGCGGAAACATGCACGGTTCCTTCCGGCATATGGTAAGGCGCCCTCAACTGCTCGGAGATCGCATTGGCATTCGCGACGAGTTGCGCGTCATCCGGTATGATCGGAGCGACGATGGCGAATTCGTCACCGCCCAGCCGAAAGGCCCTGCTGGCTTTCAGATTGGCGGTGAGGCGTTTGCTGACATTGACAAGCAGCCTGTCTCCCACGGAGTGTCCGTAAAGATCGTTGACGGGCTTGAACCCGTCCAGATCGATCACACCCAGCGCCAGCCGGGTTCCGTTGGCCCTGGCTTTTTCGAGCTCGGCCTCAAGGTGAGCGAAAAAGGCGCGGCGATTGGGCAGTTCCGTCAGGCTGTCGATATTGGCAAGCAGCAGGTTTTCGTTGCTGAGCGCTTCCGTGCGCTGTTGTGAAATGACCATGCGCTCGAAATTGCGGTAGTTGGTCAGCAGAATGGACATCATGCCGGTGCAGACCAGCAGCACGTTGATGGCGATGGCAACAAAGGTCGGTTGCTGCGACGCCAGAAAAAAGGCGATGAAGGCGCCATTGACGATGAGCGTCACCGTGAAGGCAGCCGAGCGCACATACATCAGACAGAAAATGCAGGAAATGACGGTAATCGCCATATAGAAGGCGACGTGGGATTGCGTATAGGCATCCCCATAGGGCACCAGCAGGAAAGACCAGAGCGTGAATGCCATGGCGATGCCGGCAGCGAGGCGATTTGTGCGCCGAAGGGCTGCATGCGCCACCCGCGGTTCGGGATCCATGCCGCGCGTCCTCCACCAGAAGGCGACCCTGAGCGTGCAGCCGAGTGTGAATAGGGCGGGAACTCCAACGGTGAGCCAAGACGGCGCCAATTGCATATGCGTCACGGCAAGCGCCCATGTGCTTGAAAGCAGGATGAAATACATCATCGGCATCTGTCGGGTGAAAGCGCGGTACTGTGCTTTCAGCAGATCAGGATTGTCGGACCGGACGGACATGAAGTCCTGCAGTTTTTGTGTGGCGGTCAGTATTTTCATTCATGGCTCTTCAAATACAGAGCGGCATTCGTAACATAATTCCCGTTACATCATTGGAAATACACAGGGTTAACCGACAGACAACTGCATCAACCGCAAGATGTAGGTGTTGTGTTTCGCAACATTCCAATGTTTTCAGTATTAAATGTTTCCTGCGGGGATATTCCTGATGGGGGAGGAAGCCCTTTGCTTCATGCCATGAGTTGCGCCGACTCCATCGAATTGGCATGATCGGCTCGCCCGCTTCCAATGTCCGTTAGCTCCCTTTCAACGCCCCTTGAAAAGTTTGAACGCGCGTGCAATATGAACGCGTGTTCAAACTTTGAGAAATGGTTCTTGCGTATGGATTCTATCCACTATCCCGATACATTGGCGGCGCGTGCCGAATTGTGCCGCAGCGTTATTCTTTCCGCCGGCGAACTGGTGCTGAAGGGTTTTCAGGGCGAGGCGACGCGCAGCTTTTCGATGAAGGGGCCGCAGGATTTTCTAACGGTGACGGATGCTGCCTCGGAAGCGCATATTCGCGGCGCGATCACGGCCGCTTTCCCGGAAGACAGTTTTTTCGGGGAAGAGGGCGGCGGTGAGATCGGTGAGCGCGTCTGGGTCGTGGATCCCATCGATGGCACCGCCAATTTTGCCCGTGGCATTCCGCATTTCTGCATCTCCATCGCCTATGTCGAAAACGGCCAGACCGAAATCGGGGCGATCTATAGTCCCGCCCTTGGCGAGCTTTATTTCGCCCGCCGCGGCGCGGGAGCGACGCGCAACGGGCAACCGATCCGGACTGCGGAAACGGAGCGCTTCGATGCCGCTTCGATCGAGATGGGGTGGTCCACCCGTATCGCGAATGCGACCTATCTCGATGTCGTCAGGAACCTGCTCGATATGGGCGCCAATGTCCGCCGCGCCGGCTCCGGCGCGCTGGCGCTTGCCTATGTGGCTGATGGCCGTTCCGATGGCTATCTCGAATTGCACATGAATTCATGGGATTGTCTTGCGGGGCTGCTACTCGTCAGCGAAGCTGGCGGCGATGTGTGCCCTTTTCTGGAGATCGGCAGTCTCCGGGAGGGCGGGCCGGTGCTGGCCGCAGCCGCCGGTGTTGCCAAAGGCGTCAGCCAGGCATCGAATATAGCACTCGCCGCGCGGCAGCCGTTGGATCGTCCGCGGGCGGCATCGGCGTGATTCATGGCGGAGGCCCTTTCGTAGAGGGGGCCTCGTGCTTCATGCATGTGGAGGAATGAAATGGATGGACCCGTTTATGCCCGGCCTGCAATCAGCCTCATTGCGGAAGGGCTCGGCCCGCACAATGCTGCGCTTTACATTGGCGGCAGCGATGGTGCGAGCGATCTCGGGCTCCTGCGTCGGCATGGCATCACCACCGTCGTCAATTGCGCCGTCAATCTGGATATCAATCTCGTGCAGGCGGCGCAGGAAGAGGGCGACAGGCGCGCCGTGGGTTATGGCGATATCCGTTATTACAAGCTCGGCCTTATCGATGGCGAGGGCAGCCCCGACACCATGATGCTGGGCGCCTATTACATTCTCGACGGCGCGCTTCGCCAGACTATGCCGAAGCGGGAAACCTATCCCTTTGCCGATGGCGGCAATGTGCTCGTCAATTGCCGCAGCGGCCGCAGCCGTTCCGTCTCACTGGTGGCGCTTTTCCTGCACAAGCAGCAGCCGGATCTCTATCCGACCCTCGACGATGCGCTGGCCGTGGTCCGCACGAAGCGGGAATTGCGGCCTGACGAATGGTTCGAGACGCCGAAACCGATGCTTTACGCCGCCGCCCGCCGTGCCTCCGACTGGATCGACATGGTCGAGGGCAGAAAGACCGCTCAACCATGCTGACACGCACACTTCCCTCCGTTGCCGTCATCGCCGACGCGCATTTTCATGACACGGCAGCCGATTTCGGATTTCCCGGCATCGAAATCGATGGTCAGCGTATCACCATGCGCAGCTGGTCGGATACGCGTGAATCCACCCGGGTTTTCAATGAAAGCGCCGATGCATTGCATGCGGCGCTGGAAGAGGTGCGGCAGCGCGGCATTCGCCATGTGGTGCTGCTTGGCGACTATACCGATGATGGCCAGCGGGTGACGACCGAAACGCTGAAGAACATCCTGCAAAGCCACAGCGACGCCCACGGCACGGCCTTCTACGCATTGCCCGGAAACCACGATATTTTCGGCCCGCGCGGCCGGCACCATACCAAGGAGTTTTTGACGGAGAACGGCAAATGCCTTTCCGTTTCAAGCGATGCGCGGCGGGCCGGTGAGCGCGTCGTCGTGAACGACGGGATGTATTGCGAAGGCTATCCTGCAGGCCTTTGCCCTATGGCGGTTTTCGGTTATTTCCGCCAGCCGGATTATCTGCATTGGGAAACCCCTTTCGGTGTTTCCGATGCGCCGGAGGGCCGGCTGTACGCGGTGTGTTCACCCGATGGGCGCAATGTCTACCGCCTGATGGACGCCTCCTATCTGGTCGAGCCGGAGCCGGGCTTGTGGCTGCTGATGATCGACGCCAATATTTTCGAGCCGCTCGATGGCGAGTTCGAAGCGGGCGAGGAGGCAGCTTTTATCGACAGCACCTCCGGGGGGTGGAATGCGCTTTTGCGCTGCAAACCCTTCCTCATCGAATGGATCGCTGATGTGCGCCGCAGGGCGGAGCTGCACGGCAAGACATTGCTCGGCTTTTCGCACTATCCGGCGCTCGACCCTTTCGATGGCGCAAGTGGTGCGGAAGGCGCCCTGTTCGGTGAAACCAATGTCGTGCGGCGTACGCCGCGCAAGGCGGTGGAGGATGCGCTGTTACAGGCCGGGCTTGCCGTCCATTTCAGCGGGCACCTGCACGTGGAAGGCGTAACCCGGCGCGGGGAAGGCGAAAACTCGCTCACCAATATCGCCGTGCCGTCGCTCGTCGCCTTTCCGCCCGCCTTCAAGGTCGTCCACCCGTCGCGGCAGGCAATCCTTGTCGAGACGGTGGAGATGGCCGCGCTGCCGGCCAATGGCCGCATTTGCGATGGCTATGCACAGGAAACCGCACTGACGGGCGAGGCAAACGACGTAGCTTTTGCCGCCGGCAATTACGGTGAATTTCTGCTGGGCCACAAGCGGGCGCTGATCAGGCACCGTTATTTCCCCAAGGAATGGCCGGCTGAGGTCGTCACGGCAATCGCCGACAAAAGCGTTCGGGAGGTTCTCGGCCTGCTCGGAGGGGAAGGCCTCTTTTCGTCTGACGCTGCTGTCCTCTCCTTGGACCTGCCGATGTTCGAGCTGATTGCCGACTGGTATTGCCTGCGCCAGGGCGCAGGCTTGGCACTGCCGCATATCGCGCCGCAGCGGCTTTCCCTTTATCGAACGCTGGCGGAGCGCTTCGGCCGCGAGCCGGATCGTCACGATGGTTCGGTCGAAAGCTTTCTTGAAATCTTCTTCGGAGCCCTCGGCCTGTTTCTCGAGCGTGCCGAAAGCAGCCCGCGCGATCTGGAGCTTGGGCTTGTACCGCAGCGTGAACGGGTTGCGGTTTGATCTGAAGATTTTTGCCCGGAAGGACATTTGGTCTAGCGTGCGGTGATGCGCTCGACCATGGAAACGGGCACAACATGAAGCCGGGTTTCCGGCTCATCGCTATCGAGCGCGGTCAAAACCTTCTCGGTCAGCGCGTCGAAAGACTGGGCAACGGTCGTCAGCTGGTAGCTTTTCCAGCTGGCCTGCGGAATATCGTCGAAACCGACAATCGAGATATCTTCCGGCACCCGGCGGCCCATTTCCAGCCGGGCGGCGTCCATGAAACCAAGTGCCAGCAGATCAGTGACACAGAAGGCGCCGTCGATGGTCCTGTCCGCGAGCAATTCTCGGCCGGCCTGATAGCCACTGTCATAGCTGGTGGGGCCGCCGCACCATGGAATTACCTGGATACCCTCCATGGTCATGCACTCGGTGAAAGCGTTGACGCGGCGCAACTGCGCGGGCGTCTGGCTGCCGCTGGAGACAACCGCAACCTTTCTGCACCTGGCAGCTACAAGCCGCATGGCGGCCAGGTTGGCGCCGTGAGAATCGTCGCTCAGCACCATATTCGTATCGGTGCGGTCCAGATGCTGGTTGATGAGGATGAGGCGCACGCCATTGGCGATGCATTCGTCGATAATAGAGGCCGGAGGTTCACCGGAAAGAACGATGATGGCCTGCGCGCGGAATTCGAAGAGACGCTCGATGAGCGGCGCGATGTCCTTGCGCGCATCTGCCGCATTCAGCAGCAGGCATTGCAGGCCACGGCGCAGGAGACCGATGCTGAGGAAATCGAGCTGTTTCGAAATGAAGGGAGAACTGAGATTTGCTCCGACAACACCAACGAGGTTGGAGCGGTCGTTATTGAGGCCCTGCGCCAGACGGTTGACGCGATAGCCAAGTTCCTGCGCAGCTTTCAACACCCTGCGTCGGACGGCCTTGGATACGCTGCCGCCGGGAGTGAAGGTGCGTGAAACGGCGGAACGTGAGACACCCGCCTTTTTTGCTACTTCTTCGGCCGTTACGAACCCTTTCGCCATTCAGTCCCCCGTTGCGAATCCACCTGTCTGATAGCACAGGTCAGATTGCAGCGACTATTCCAATCGAAATATTTCGGGTGCTGTGGTCGCGGTCAGTCTTGCGGTTCCAGCGCGCCTGCCGCGGCCTCGGCACGCGCGGCGGCCTCTTTTGCTTCCCGCTCGGCGCGAGAGGCCGCTTCCGGGTTGCTCGAACTGTCATAACCTCCCATGGCGCGTTCCCCGATGGCGATGTGGACATCCTTGAGCTGGATGACGACAAGACCGATGAGGATGGCTGCGCCGATAAGGAATACTGTTTTCCCGTTCATGGTCATTCGACTCCACGCTTCGTGTTTGCCGACGGAGGAAACAGCCGGCAAAACTGCGGCTTAGCGGGTCAGGAGGCCGACGCCTGTTTCCGCATCGAACAAATGCATATCGGACGGGTCGATGTCGAGGCCGATCGTTTCACCGGCCTTGACTGCGCTGCGTCCCTGCACCGCGATGACCAGTTCGGTGGCGGTTCCCGTGGTGAGGAAAGTGGCCGAGCCGGTCGTCTCCACCGCGGAAACCGGCAGCGTCAATGCCGCCCCGGCTGCTGCGGCCGGCCGGATATGTTCCGGCCTGATGCCGACGATCACATCCTTGCCGGGCGGCAGGGAGGCCGGATTCCTGATCGATTGCTGCGGTTCGCCTTCGCCGAAGCTGAGCTGAAGGGATGCGCCATCCGGGCTGACGGTCGCCGGAATGAAATTCATGGCCGGCGAGCCGATGAAGCCGGCCACGAAACGATTGACCGGGCGGTCGTATAGTTCCAGTGGCGTGCCCTGCTGCTCGATCACGCCGTCACGCATGACGACGACATGATCGGCCATGGTCATCGCTTCGATCTGGTCATGGGTGACATAGACCGAAGTGGCATGCAGGCGATCGTGCAGCGCGCGGATTTCCTTGCGCATGTGGACGCGTAGCGCCGCATCGAGATTGGAAAGCGGCTCATCGAACAGGAAAGCCTGCGGGTTGCGGATGATCGCACGGCTCATGGCCACGCGCTGGCGCTGGCCGCCGGAGAGTTCGCGCGGATAACGCTTCATCAGCTTTGAAAGACCTGTTGTGGCGGCGACTTCTTCCGCCGCCTTGCGGGCCTCGGCCTTGGCGACACCGCGCATACGCAGCGAATAGGTGAGATTTTCCTCCACGGTCATATGCGGGTAGAGGGCATAGGACTGGAACACCATGGCCACATCGCGCTTGCGCGGCGGCACGCCGTTCATGAGCGTGCCGGCAATGCGCATGTCGCCGGCCGATATGGTCTCCAGCCCGGCGAGCGAGCGCAGAAGGGTGGATTTGCCGCAGCCCGACGGGCCGACAAGTGCGACGAAAGTGCCCTTCTTGATGGAAAGGTTGATGTTCTTCAGCGCATGGAAGGCGCCGTAATATTTGTTGACGCCGGAAAGTTCGATCTGAAGGGTCATTTGAGCGCTCCTGAGGTCAGGCCGGAAACGATGCGGCGCTGCAAGAGAATGAAGAGGGCGAGAATGGGCGTCACATACATGGTCGCATAGGCCATGATGTTGTTCCATTCGCTGGTATTGGGGCCCATGAAGGAATTGAGACCGACACTCGCCGGCTGCAATTCGGCCGCCTGGATCATCGATTTCGAATAGACGAATTCACCGAAGGCCTGCATGAAGATGAGGATGGCGCTGACGAGAATGCCGTTTCTGGCAAGCGGCAGCACGATGTTGAAAAACGCGCCGACCCGGGAATTGCCATCCACAAGTGCGGCCTCTTCCAGTTCCTGCGGCACGGCCATGAAGGTGGCGCGCACAAGCACCACGAAAAAGGGCATGCTTTTCGCCGCAATGGCGAGGATGACCGACAGGCGCGGATAATCCAGAAGCCCGAATTGCGAGAAGCCGACGAAGATTGGCGTGATCATCAGCGATGCCGGCAGAACCTGCAGCATGAGGATGAGGAACAGGCCGATATCCACCCAGACATTGCGATAGCGCGCCAGCACATAGGCACAGCCGACGCCGAGAATGGTGATCAGCAGCACCGCGCTCGAAGCGATCAGCACCGAATTCCACAGGTATCGGCTCATGTTGCGACTGTTCCAGACATAGGCATAGGTCTGCCATTGCGGGTCCGTGGGCCAGAAGGCGGGCGGATTGGCGAACATTTCCGAGCCGCTTTTGAGCGAGGTCAGATACATCCAGTAAAGCGGGAAAAGGTAGATGATGGCGAGCAGGATGGCGATGGCCAGCATCAGACGGTTGCGGGTCGTGATGCTCATCCGCGCACCTCATGCCGTGTGGAGCGCACATAAACGATGGAGGCCAGCATGACGAAAACGATCATGATGACGGAGATCGTGGCGCCCTTGCCGAAATCATATTGCCGGAAGGACAGGTCCCACGCCCAGTATTGCGCCACGTTGGAGCTGTTGTTCGGTCCGCCATCGGTAATGGCGGCGAAAAGATCGAATTGCTGCAGCGTAAAGATCAGCCCGAGCGAGACGATTGCACCGATGGTGGAGCGCATCATCGGCAGGGTGATGGTGTGGAAGCGCTGCCAGGCATTGGCGCCGTCCAGCTCCGCGGCTTCATAGAGATCGCCGGGGATGGAGGCGAGGCCGACGGAAAGCAGGATCATGTTGAAGGACGTGCCGAGCCAGATATTGGCGATGACGACGGCCCAGAGCGAAAAATTCGCATCGGAGCGCCAGAAGATATTGCCCGATATCAGGCCGCTTTCCCGCAGGAAGAAATTCAACACGCCGAAATCGCCCGAGAGGATCCAGTTCCAGATCGCGCCCACCACGAGGCCGGGCATGACCCAGGACACGAGAAAAAGACCGCGCAGCCAGGTGGCGCCGGGAAAATTGACCCAGAAGAACAGCGCCAGACCGAAGCCGATAGCGAATTGCCCGGCAATCGAGGCCACGACAAAGGTGACGGTGTTGAAAAGGATCGGCAATGTTTCCGGCTGCCGGAACAGATCGATGTAGTTCTTGAAGCCGACGAAGGGGCGCACGAAGGTGCCCAGGCTGAACATGTCGACTTCCTGAAAACTCATGACGATGTTGTAGATGAGCGGCAGCCCCGCCATGACGAACAGGAAGCCCAAAGGAAAGGCGACAAGGACGATATCGAAACCGCGACCGTCACTGACGCTGGAAAACAGTTTTTTCATGAAACATCCTCGCAAGCTCCAGTCGGGGCCGCCGCCGCTTGTCGCGGCAGGCAGCCCCACCGGGAGGAACTCCTTGGGTGGAGGCCGGAGAACCCGGCCGCCCGCCCGGATCAGCCTTCGACCAGCTTTATCTTTTCAGCGGCCTGATCGAGTGCGGCTTTCGGCGTCATCTGGCCCGAAAGCGCACCCTGAATGGCATCCTGGATCGCCTTGGAAATCTTCGGCCATTCGGGCGAGGGGCCGCGCGGCTGCGCATATTTCAGCTGTTCCACGAAGGTCTTCAGCGCCTCATCCTTCAACGCATTGCCCGTGGGCGGAACCGGAATATCCGAGCGCGCTGGCAACTGGCCGAAGTTCTTGAACATGTCCTTGTCCTTTGAGGCGAAGAACTCGATTGCCTTGAAGGCCTCTTCCGGATGTTTCGTCTTGGAGAAGATCGCCCAGTTATAGTCGCCCATGGCCGAAGATCGCGGGGCGTCGGGTGTGGGCACCGGCAGCAAAGCGACACCCCAGTCAAACTTGGCGTCCTTCAGCATGCGGTCGATTTCCCATGGGCCGGAAATGACCATGGCGGCGTTGCCGGCGTTGAAGGTAGCGGTGGAATCCCACTGGCTGCGCGTCAGCGTATCCGGCGATGCCAGCTTTTCATCCAGCATCAGCTTCCACGTTTCGAGTGCTTTGACGGCACCCTCGGTATTGATGTTCTTGTAGGTCGCGCCCGCCATCTGCGCCCAGGGCAGGAACTGGAAGGTGCCTTCTTCATTCGCCTTGGCGCTGAAGCTGATGCCGTAAATATTCTTCGAGGGGTCGGTCAGCTTGCGCGCCGCTTCCACCAGCTCATCCCAGGTCTGCGGCGGTTTTGCCGCATCGAGCCCTGCGGCCTTGAACAGGTCCTTGTTGTAATAAAGCGCAATCGTGTTCGTGGCCTTCGGCACGCCGAAATATTTGCCGTCCCACATCACCGATTTCAGCGGTCCCGGAAAATAATTCTCCGTCTTGATGACATCCGACTTGGCGATCATGTCGGTCACATCGAGAAAGGCGCCGCGTGCGGCGAACATGGCGTGGTTGGGGTTGTCGATGGCGATGATGTCGGGCGCATTGCCGGTGGAATAGGCGCGCATGGATTCGCTCACCACATCATCGAACTGCAATTGCCGGTATTCGATCTTGATGCCGTTATTCAGCGCGTTGAACTCCTTGATGAGGTTCGGCGCCGGCTGGATATCGCGATCCAGCGACCAGAGGGTCAACGTCACATCTTCTGCCTGCGCCGCAATAGCGCCGGCGGACACGCCCGCCAGCAGAAATGCGCCGGCCATCATGCATTTCGCGATACCCATAATCTCCTCCTCTTGGTTATCGTCTCTGCAATTTTCGAAAACCTTCTCCCAAAAGGCTTCCGTTATGTCGGATCGACGACGAAATCGCCGCCGCGGCATTTTTTCAGATAGTTCAGGCCATGCACCTGGCCCGTCATTTCCAGCGCATCGCGATAGACGGGGTCATGCCAGCCCTCGATATCAATGGAGCCGGACCAGCCGGCGAGGCGCAGTTCGGAAATAATGTCCGTCCAGTTGCTGTCGCCGAAACCCGGCGTGCGCATGAAGACGAATTTTTCCTTGCCGAAAATGCCGTGCTCGCGAATGACATCCCAGCGGATGGTCGCGTCCTTGCCGTGCACATGGAAAATCTTGTCCGCCCATTTGCGGATCTGCGGCAGCGGGTCGATCAGATAGACCATCTGATGGCAGGGCTCCCATTCGATGCCGATATGCTCGTCCGGGGTTTCGTTGAAGATCAGTTCCCATGCGTCGGGATTGTGCGCGATGTTCCAGTCGCCGGTCTGCCAGTTGCCATCCATGGCGCAGTTTTCAAAGGCGATCTTCACGCCCTTGTCGGCGGCGCGTTTTGCAAGCTCGCTCCAGATTTGCCGGTATCGGGGAAGGCTTTCCGGCAGCGGCCTGCCACGAAGCCGGCCCGTGAAACCGGCAACGCAGGTCGCGCCGAAATGGTGGGCATTGTCGATGCAGTCTTTCCAGCCCTGCAATGTCTCAAGGTCGATGTCTGTCTCCTCCAGCGGATTGCCGAACATGCCGAGCGTGCCGATGGTGATGTCGCGGTCGCCGATGGCGTCAAGGCAGCGCTTGCCGAGTTCGGCAAGGTTCTGGTCGTTGGTCGTCTGCCAGAAGAACGGCTCGAAGCTTTCAAAGCCGAGATCGGCGATCTGGCCGATGCGTTCGGCCGCCTGTCCCTTGGTGGCGCTGACCATGGTGCCGATGCGGATGGATGTTGCCGGATTACTCACGTCTTTCAGTCCTTATGCTGCAATGGAGACACGCTGGCCGAGGCGGGCGCTTTCGATCGCGCCGATCACCATGGCAAGGCTGTTGATGTTGTCGAAGGAGGCCGTTTCCGGCATCTCGCCCGTGCGGATGGACTCAAGAAACGAGAGAATGACGCTGGCATGGCCGCGCGTATCCTTCTCGGAAACGTCTTCGGAAACGTTTACGGTCTTAAATCCACGCAGAAGCCCCTGGTCGTCACCGGCCACGGAGGCGGAGAAATTGTCTTCGCCGTCCCAGACGATCATGCCCTTGGAGCCGATCAGTCGCCAGCGCGCTTCCCAGCTGGTCCGCTCGCCTTCGGCGCACCAGGAGCCGCGATAGGTGAAGACGACATCATTCGAGAACTCGAAAATGGCGTTGGCGCTTGCGCCATGGGCATACCATGAGCCGGCCGGGTTCTTCTCCACGCAGAAGACGGAGAGGGGTTTTTCATTGGCGACAAAACGGGCCGCGTCGAACGTGTGGATCGCCATGTCGAGAAGCAGGACGTTTTTCATCTCCTCGCGGAAGCCGCCGAAATGCGGCCCAAGGAAGAAATCGCAATGGATGGCCGTCAAATCGCCGATGACGCCGTCTTCCAGCGCGCGGCGCAGCCGCCGGATTCCCGCCACAAACCGCCGATTTTGCACCACGGCATGAATTTTACCGGCCTTTTTCGCCAGTTCGACCAGCGTGGCGGCTTCCTCCATCGAGGCGGCAAGCGGCTTTTCGCTGAGCACATGGCACCCGGCCTCAAGACCGGCCTCAACCACGGCGAAGCGTGCCTGTGGGATGACGATATCAAAAAGGATGTCGGCTTTCGTTTCAGCGAGAACCTCGCGCAGATCCGTGCCGATGACCGCGTCGGTAAGGGCGAATTCCTCGGCAAGCGCGCGTGCCGTGTTCTCGTTCAGGTCGACCACCCCGGCGATCCGGATCGCGCCGGCGATTTCCGGCGTGGATTGAATGGCGCGCAGCCAGCCTTTGGCCATGGCTCCGCACCCGCATAAAACGGCATTGAATGTCATCTCATCTCCCCGGACTCTTTCGCAAACTCCTCTTTGCGCAGAGTGTCGTAAACGTTTACGAGACTATGCCGATGATGTTAGATATGTCAAGACCGTTAAGGGGCGCGTCGATTGCGCGCCGGGCCTGGGAGGGGAGTGCATGAAAGGAATTCGTCAGCTTGCCGATTATCTGGAGATATCGATAGGCACTGTTTCCCGTGCCCTGAACGGCAAGCCGGATGTGAACGAAGAAACGCGGCGGCGTGTTCTGGAAGCGGCGGAAAAGCTGGGTTATGTCGCCAACCAGTCCGGCCGTAGCCTCAGGCAGGGAACCACCAATGTCATCGGCCTGATGACCGGCAGCGACGCGCAGACCGTGGAGAACTCCGACAACTTTTTCCTCGGTGTGACGGACGGTCTGCAAAGCGTGTTTTCCGGACATAATCTCGATCTCATCGTTCTGCCCTGTCCGGGGGAAGAGGATCCGGATGAATATCTGAAGCGCATGGTGGCGCGCCGCATGGTGGATGCGATGATCATTTCCGCGACGCGACGGATAGACAAACGTGTGGATTTCCTGAAGCAGACCCGGCTGCCTTTCGTGGCGCTCGGACGGACCGCTTCCAGCGACACTCACGCCTGGATCGATCTCGATTTCGAGGGCGTCGCGAAAAATGCGGTCGACCGCCTTGCCGCTGCCGGTCATCGTTCGATTGCGGTGGCGGTGCCCGACAGCGATATCAATCTCGGTTACGTTTTTCTCGAAGGATACAGGCGCGCGCTGGAAGACAATGGCATCGCTTACGATTCCTCGCTGGTCATCCGCGCGAAATCGAGCGAGCAGGGCGGTTATCATGCCGCCAGCGAGTGGCTGCAGATGCGGCCCCGGCCAACGGCGATCGTGCTGATCTACGAATTGATGGCGGTCGGTCTTTATCGCCGGCTTGCGGAAGTGGGGCTGAAACCGGGGCGCGATCTCGCCGTCATCGGCTTCCGCGATGGCCCGCGCGGCCAGTTTCTGGAACCTCGGCTGACCAGTTTCCGCATGTCCCTGCATGATCTCGGCGTGACGGTGGCCCAGACGCTGCTATCGACCATGCCGGCCTACGCGCCCTTTTACCCCAATCAGGCCCGCCATTGCGTGTGGCCCATGCTTCTGGTGGCCGGCGAGAGCGATCCTGCCCCATAAGGCCGCAGGCGGGCGTTAAAGCTTGAGGCCATCAACGCTCACGACGCCGAAAGGATTGAATTTATATTCGTCCTCCTCATACCGTGTGTCGTCGGCGAGGGAGGCGCGACGGCCCTTCAGAGTGGCTTCAACGCCTTCACGCGCCATTTGCTCGGCGATATCGTCTATCAACGCGGCTATCTTCAGCTGTTCGGCGTTGGTAGACGGTTCATCCCCGTCTTTTTTGGTGAAGCGCACCTGCACATCGGGCAAGCCGATCAGGTGAAACCCGACGCTCGTCATGCCTTCGGCATCGTCTCCTATGGGGCGGCGTGCGAAAGCCAGACGACAGGTTCTGGCAAGCGCCATCCCGTCATCGGCCGCCGCCTCGCCACGCGACTGCTCGTAAAGCTGCTTCCAGCGCCTTGCGCCATGGGCGACGCCCGCACTTTCACCCTTCACGGCGACAGCGCCGTGATCGAGCATGTGCTGTACGAATCTGAGGGCGTTTGCGGATGTCTTCACGGCTGTTTCGGCATCCATGGATGGGCTGAGCACATAAAGAACCGAGCCGTGCGTGGCGACGGCTGCCTCATCCTCCGGCTGGTAGGCATCGGGGTCGACGCGATCCCAGCAGACATTGAACGAACGTTCCATCCGGTCGTCCGCCTCATCCTGTGAATAATCCTCGTCGAGACTGAAATCGGGCGCAAAATCATCGATGGCGGCGCGGGCGCTCTTCCGCAGCGCCGCCAGCCCATTTTTCGTGCCAAGAAAGCAGAGGATATGCCGGGGTTTGTATTCGGAACGGGATTCGGCAAAAGCCGCAGGCTTGCCCGATGCTGCGCCGAGAGACGGCCTTGCCAGCACAAGGCCGCCCAGAAATGCGAGAACGCCACGACGCCCGGAATTCATTCAATACCCCCAAGGTTTCCATCGACAGGACGAGGGGGTTTTACACCGGCATATATCATTCCGGCCATATCGCCGCTGATGTTTTTTAGCGTTCCAGCAGTCGCGGTGCAGGGCAGAGGCACACTCACGGTCCGCAGGATCAGCCTTCGGACTGCGCTGCCGCGTCAGCCGCCATATTGGTCATCTGTCACCTGTTCCATCCAGTCCACCACCTTGCCATCCTTGACCTCCTGAAGTGCAATATGGGTCATGGCGACATCGGGTGCGGCCCCGTGCCAGTGCCTTTCGCCCGGCGCGAACCAGACGGTATCACCGGGACGGATTTCCTCCACCGGGCCGCCTTCGCGCTGCGCCCGGCCAAAGCCGGAAACCACAATCAGGGTCTGGCCGAGAGGATGGGTGTGCCAGGCGGTGCGGGCGCCGGGTTCGAAGGTGACCTGAGCGCCCTGAACCCGCTCGGTATCAAAGGGGTTGAAGAGGGGATCGATGCGGACCTGCCCCGTGAACCATGCCTCCGGGCCTTTCGCCGATGCCCGTGTTCCTGCGCGCAATATTTCCATTGGTCGTTCTCCTGATGGCTGACTCGAGGCGATTTGAAGCGGGAATCCTCCCATTGTCCACAGTGAAATGAAAATCGGCGTGATCTGTCGGCCAAGGGCGTTTTCCGAAGCTCCGTGCCGCGTTGGTTTTGGCCCATGTCGCGATTTTTCAAGCCTTTTCCGTAAGTAGGAACTGCTCATCCGCCACCGTTCCACACCCTGCGATAAAAATTATTCTCGGGATTGACTCGTTTATGAAAACGGTTACATTTGCCGATGTAAACGGTTTCATTAGTTAAAAACCGTGCTTGGAGGAGCAAATTTCATGTTTAGACATTTGATGGCTGCTGCCGCGATGGTGCTGGCGGCGGGCACGTCGGCGCATGCCCAGGAGCAGAGCTTCAAGATCGGTCTTTCCAATTCTTTCGTCGGCAGCGAATGGCGCACGCAGATGATCGAAGAGGCTCAGGCTGCCGCCAAAGCGTGGGGCGAAAAGGGCGTCAAGGTTGAGGTTGTCGTTCAGAGCGGCAATGTTGATGTGCAGGGGCAAATCGGCCATATCCGCAATTTCATGAACCAGGGCGTCGATGCTATCCTCATCAATCCGGGCAGCCCGACGGCCTTCGATCCGATCTTCGCGCAGGCCAAGGCGCGCAACATTCTCGTTATCGCCACCGACGCCGAAGTGTCCTCTAAGGATGCGATCTATGTCGGCATCGACCAGAAGGCATGGGCGGCGCAATCCGCGCAATGGCTTGCGGATGCGCTGAAGGGCAAGGGAAGCGTCGTCGCCATCAACGGCATCGCCGGCAACCCCGCCAACGAAGCCCGCGTTGCCGGTTATCGCGAAGTGTTCAAGAAATACCCTGACATCAAGGTGCTGAACGAAGCCAATGCGAGCTGGGATCAGGCGCAGGGCCAGCAGGCCATGCAGAACCTGCTCGCCACCTATCCCGATATCAGCGGCGTGTGGGTGCAGGACGGCATGGCGGACGGCGCATGGCGCGCCATCGAAGCCGCCGGCAAGACCAAGGACATTGCCGCGACCGGTGAAATCCGCAAGGACTTCATGACCCGCTGGGAAAAGGAAAAGTTCAATTCCGGCGCTTCGGTCAATCCTCCGGGTGTCATGGCCAGCGCGCTCAACGTCGCGGTCCTGAAGCTGCAGGGCAAGGAATTCAAGGACGGCGTTTTCGGCGGCACCTATGGTAACGCCATCTATATTCCGATCCCCTTCGTCAGCAATGACAACCTTGCGAACAACATCAAGGCTGCCGATGGCAAGCCGGGCTACTGGTCCGTCACGGCGACCGTGACGCCGGAGCAGGCTGGCGAGTTCTTCAAGTAAGAGCCGTTTCGGGTCGGCGGCGAACGCCGGCCCGAACCACAATTTCGAGTGCGGACCGGGCCTTCGCCATCCGCCTGTGACAAGCATTATTCGGGGACATGCGATGGCGAACGCTTTGGAAGCGGCCGGCATAACGAAGAATTTTGGCGCGGTACGCGCGCTTTCCGACGGCAGGCTGACGGTTGGTCGCGGTGAAATTCACGCGCTTCTGGGCGCCAATGGCTGCGGCAAGAGCACGCTCTGCAAGATCGTTGCGGGCGCGGTCGCGCCGACCAGCGGCGCTATCCGGTTCAATGGCGAAGACGTGCGCTTCAAAAGCCCGCGGGACGCCGAAAATGCCGGTATTGCGCTGTTTTATCAGGAACTCAGCCTCGTTCCGCAGCTTTCGGTCGCCGACAATATTTTCCTCGGCCGTGAGCCGAAACGCGGCATCTTTGTCGACGGCAAAGCCCTGAAGGCCGAAGCGGCGAGGCTGATCGCGCTGTTCGATGGCGTGGCTGGCGAAGGCCTGGAGCCCGATGCAATCGTCGGCAATCTGCCGCCAGATCAGCGCCAGCTCGTCGAAATCCTCAAGGTCTTCGCGCAGAATGCCAGCCTGATGATCATGGACGAGGCGACGGCGGCGCTCGATGGCCGCCAGTCCCAGCGTTTTTTCGAGATACTCCGGGCCAAGAAGGCCGACGGTGTCTCCACCATCATGATTTCCCATCGTCTCGACGAGGTTTTCGCCGTCTGCGACCGCATCACCGTGATGCGCAACGGCGCGACGATTTCCGAACTCGATACGGCAGCCACCACCCGTGAGGCCGTCGTCCATGACATGGTCGGCGATGTTCGGGCCGCTCCTGCCCGTCAAAACGGGCGTTCGGCTGCTGCGCCGAGCCTGAAGCTTACGGATGTGGCGGGTGAGGGCGTTCGCGGTGTCACTCTGGAAGCCTATCCGGGCGAAATCGTCGGTCTGGCCGGCCTGCAGGGTCAGGGCCAGTCGGCCTTGCTGAAGGGTCTTTTCGGTGCCAACCCATTTGCCTCAGGCCAAATCCGGTTTGAGGGTCGTGAAATCACCATCGGCAAGCCTTCGCAGGCGGTTCACAGTGGTTTCGCCTATGTCTCTGGCGACCGCGGGCGTGACGCTTCCCTGCAGGGCCGGTCGATCTTCGAAAATCTCGTCGCGGCGCTGATGGTGCGCGAAAAGATGCGGCTTGTCCGTCCCGCGACGCTGAAACCGCGCGTGCAGAAGGTCGCGGATGACATGAAAACGAAGTTCGCCGGCTTCGATATGCCGATCGGCACGCTTTCGGGCGGCAACCAGCAGAAGATCTTCATCTCCCGCTGGCTCGCCACCGCACCGAAACTGCTGCTGCTCGACGATCCGACCAAGGGCATCGATCTTGGCGCGAAGGCCGATCTCTTCGCCCTGATGCGGCAACAGGCCGATGCTGGCGCGACCATCCTTCTTTATTCCTCGGAGGATGCGGAAATCCTCGAATATGCTGACCGCATTCTTGTGTTCAACGGTGGACGCATTTCTGCGGAACTGACCGGAGCCGACATGACATCCGTAAACATGACCCGCGCCGCTTATGGAGATGCCGCATGAGCGCCTCCGGTTTTCTGCGCAGGCAGCCATGGGTCATCACCCTCGTCGTACTGGCGCTTCTCATCGCCGTGAACACGTTTCTGCAACCTTCCTTCGTTCAGCCCTCCGTGCTGCAATCGAACCTGACGACGTTTCTGCCGCTGATCCTGGTCGCCATTGGCCAAACCTATGTCATTCTTGCGGGCGATATCGATCTGTCGGTTGGTAGTATCGTGGCGCTTGCCAATGTCGTCACCGTCAGCGTCATCGCCGCACTTGGCGGCACGACGGGTGCTGTCTTCGCCGGCATGGCGGCGGGTGCGGCTGTCGGGCTGCTGTGTGGACTGGTCAATGGCCTTTTCATATCCGGCCTGCGCTTCCAGCCAATCGTCACCACCTTCGCAACCGGCATCATCTTCGCCGGGCTGGCGATCTGGGTGCTGCCACAGGCGGGCCTTCCGGTGCCGGAAGCCTATTGGCAGACCTATTCCGGCAGCTTCATCGGCTTGCCCTTCGTGCTGTGGGTGCTGATTGGGGGCATTGCCTTCACCCTCATCGTGTCGCGCATTCCGTTTCATACGCACCTGTTGGCCGTCGGCGGCAATCGCACCGGTGCCTTCCAGACGGGTCTGCGCCTCTCGGGTATCCGCATCGGCGCATACATGATCTCCGGCCTGTTCTCGGCGCTGGCAGCGCTGTGCCTGACGGGAGAGACGGCCTCGGGCGATCCGCTGCTCGGTGCAAGTCTGGCGTTGTCTTCCATCTCGGCCGTGGTTCTGGGCGGCACCGCACTTTCGGGCGGTTTCGGCAGCTCGACAGGGTCGATTGCCGGCGCGCTGGTGCTCGGCATGATCGGCAATGTGATTTTCTTTGCGGGCCTGCCCTTCGAGTACCAGACACTGGTGCAGGGTTTGATTGTGCTGACGGCGCTGGCCGGCGGTGTTCTGGTGACGAGGCGTTGATATGACCAATCCCGGCTTGCAAATCAAAACCCTCCTCACCGATCCCCTGACTATCGCCATTGGCGCATCGGTCTTCCTGCTGCTGGTCGGCGAATTGTTGTCGCCCGGCTTCGCACAGGGCTCGCAGATTGTGCGGCTGCTGACGATTGCCGCCATTCTCGGCATTGTCGCGGCGGGCCAGAACCTCGTCATCCTCGGCGGCCGTGAAGGCATCGACCTTTCCGTCGGCGCGATGATTTCGCTCGGCGCCGTCCTTGCCGGCAATATGATGAACGGCCAGAATGCGGGCATTCCGCTTGCCATTCTCGTTGCAGGCGGCATCCCCTTCCTGATCGGCCTCATCAACGGCCTCGGCATCACCTTCGTGCGCATTCCGCCGTTGGTTATGACGCTTGGCATGACGGCGGTTATTCAGGGTGGGCTGGTCGTTTATTCGCAGGGCGTTCCCTCTGGTGCGGCAGCACCCCTGCTGGCAGGCTTCATCAACCGGCCGCTCATTTTCGGCATTCCCGGCGTGTTGTTCGTCTGGCTGGGCATCGCCGCGATCATGCTCTTCGTGCTGCGCCGCACTGCCTTCGGTTTCGCCATTTATGCCATCGGCGCGAACGAGCGGGCGGCGACGCTCACCGGATTGCCGGTTTCCCTGATCCGCACGCTGCTTTATGGGCTTTCCGGCCTGTTTGCCGGGCTGACCGGGGTGTGCGTCATCGGTTACACCGGCACGTCCTTCATCTCCGTCGGCGACCAATATGTGCTTCCGTCGATCATCGCTGTTGTCATCGGCGGCACTTCGCTTGCCGGCGGTGCGGGCGGATATGTCGGAACCATGGCCGGGGCAGTTGCGCTCACCATTCTGCAAAGCGTACTGATAACGCTCAACCTCGATGTATGGGCACGGCAGATCATATTCGGTGTCACGTTGCTAGCGCTGATGCTGCTTTATGGCCGCCAAAAGCAGTTGCGTGTGTGACAGATGAGCAAAGACCAAGGTTCGAATATCAGGGAAGTGGCAGCTCTCGCGGGCGTTTCCATCGCGACCGTATCGCGGGCGCTGCAGCAACCCGACAAGGTTCGCCCGGAAACCCGAAAGAAGGTTTTCGACGCCGTTCGGCAGGCAAACTTCGTTCCCAATGCGCAGGCGGCGAGCTTCCGCCGCCAATCCAACAACACCGTCATCCTTCTCGTTCGCGATATCGGCAACCCGTTTTATCTCGAAATCTACAAGGGCGTTGAGGAAGCGGCGGGCGAAGCGGGCTACAAGGTGCTGATGGGCGACGCCCGCAACGATGAGAACCGCGTGGCGACCCATATCGACATGGTGCGGCAGAAACATGCCGACGGCCTGATCCTGATGACCGGCCAGTTTCCCGCCGAGCTTCTCGAACAGGGTGATGCGCTGCCGCCGATTGTGATCGCGTCGGAAACGGTGCCCGGCCTCGCGCTGCCGACCGTCAAGGTCGATAACCGCGCCGCCTCCAAAAACGCCATGCGCCACCTCATCGAGGCGGGACATCAAAGGATCGTGCATCTGGCCGGTCCGGTCCCGGAAAGTCTGGCGCAGGAGCGTTTCGATGGTTATCGCGCGGCACTTACGGAAGCCGGCATCGCCTATGCCGACGAACTGGTGGTGACGGGCGATTACAGCATCGAGGCCGGCCGTCAGGCGATTGGCAGCCTTCTCGAAGGCGGCATTGCCTTCACCGCGATTTTCGCATCGAGCGACCAGATGGCGATTGGCGCGATCAGCGAGTTGCGTGCGCGCGGCGTTTCGGTTCCGGCCGATGTCTCCGTCATCGGCTTCGACGACATCATTTTTGCCAATGCCTTCGAACCGCCGCTGACGACGGTGCGTCAGCCTCGCCAGGAGATGGGCCGCAAGGCCATGGCGCTGATGGTGGACCGGCTAAACGGCAAACGCACGGCCGAAACCATCGTGCTGGAGACGGAACTGGTGGTGCGCGGCTCGGTCGCGCCCTACCGCCCGCCGCATCGGTAGCGGCAAGACTGTAAATGCAAGGAGTGTAAGGACATGAAGACGATCAAAGGCCCGGCGATTTTCCTCGCGCAATTTGCCGGAGACGAGGCCCCTTTCGACACGCTCGACAATCTCGGCCAATGGGCGGCTTCGCTGGGTTACAAGGGCATTCAGGTGCCGACCGATCCCAAACTCTTCGATCTGGAAAAGGCCGCTGCATCCAAGACCTATTGCGACGATATCAAGGGCCGTCTGGCGGAAATGGGTATCGAGATCACCGAGCTTTCGACCCATATTCAGGGCCAGCTCGTCGCCGTTCATCCCGTTTATGATGAAATGTTCGACGGTTTTGCGCCCGCTGAACTGCGCGGCAAACCGCAGGCGCGGCAGGAATGGGCGGTCAACCAGCTAAAATACGCGGCGAAAGCCTCGCAGCATCTCGGCCTCAAAAGCCACGCCAGTTTCTCCGGCGCACTCGCCTGGCCCTTCGTTTACCCCTGGCCGCAGCGTCCGGCTGGTCTTGTCGAAATGGCCTTTGCCGAACTGGGCAAGCGCTGGACACCCATTCTCGATGTCTTCGAGGAGAATGGCATCGATCTCTGCTACGAACTGCATCCCGGTGAGGATTTGCACGACGGCATTACCTTCGAGCGCTTTCTTGCAGCCACCGGCAATCACCCGCGCGCCAACATCCTCTACGATCCCTCCCACTTCGTCCTTCAGGCGATGGATTATCTGGATTTTATCGACATCTACCATGAGCGTATCCAAGCCTTCCACGTCAAGGATGCCGAGTTTAATCCGACCGGCCGTTCCGGCGTTTATGGCGGCTATCAAGGCTGGGTCGACCGGCCGGGACGTTTCCGTTCGCTGGGCGATGGGCATGTCGATTTCGGCGCGGTGTTTTCCAAGCTCACCCAATATGATTTCGACGGCTGGGCGGTGCTGGAATGGGAATGCGCGCTGAAGCATCCGGAAGACGGCGCGCGCGAAGGTGCCGGCTTCATTGAAAACCATATCATCCGCGTGACCGAACGGGCTTTCGACGATTTCGCCAAGAGTGGCATCGATGATGCCGCCAATCGCCGCCTTCTCGGACTTTGAAAGGGATAGCCATGTCCTCCGCTACAAAGAAATTCGATAGCCGCCGTATCCGTCTCGGCATGGTCGGTGGTGGTCAGGGCGCCTTTATCGGTGCTGTGCACCGCATCGCGGCCCGGCTGGATGACCGTTACGAGCTGGTGGCCGGTGCGCTTTCCTCCGACCCGGCACGTGCTGCCGCTTCGGCGACCCTGCTCGGCATTGCGCCGGAGCGGTCCTATGCTTCATTCGAGGACATGGCGGCGGCCGAGGCTGGTCGGGAGGACGGCATCGAGGCGGTCGCTATCGTCACGCCGAACCATCTGCATTTTGCCCCCTCCAAGGCCTTTCTCGACGCCGGCATCCACGTCATCTGCGACAAGCCGGTTACTGCGACGCTGGAGGAAGCGAAGGCACTGGCCGAGATCGTCAGGGCATCCGACAGCCTGTTCGTCCTGACGCATAATTACACCGGCTACGCGATGTTGCGGCAGATGCGCGAGATGATCGCAAACGGCGATATCGGCAAGCTGCGCCACGTTCAGGCCGAATATGCGCAGGACTGGCTGACCGAAGCCGTTGAAAAGACAGGCGCAAAGGGTGCGGAATGGCGCACGGACCCCAGCCGTTCCGGCGCAGGCGGTGCAATCGGCGATATCGGCACTCATGCCTTCAACGCCGCCGCCTTTGTGACGGGTGAAATCCCGACAAGCCTTTATGCCGATCTGACGTCGTTCGTTCCGGGCCGACAGCTGGATGATAGCGCCAATATTCTGCTTCGTTATGCAAGCGGCGCAAAAGGCATGCTCTGGGCGAGCCAGATCGCGGTTGGCAACGAAAACGCCCTGTCGCTCAGGGTCTATGGCGACAAGGGCGGGCTTGAATGGCACCACCGGGTGCCGGATGAGCTGTGGTTCACGCCTTATGGCGAGCCGAAGCGGCTGATCACCCGCAATGGCGCGGGTGCAGGCGATGCCGCCAACCGCGTCAGCCGTGTGCCATCGGGGCACCCGGAAGGATATCTCGAGGGTTTTGCGACGATCTACCGCGAAGCCGCAGATGCAATCATCGCAAAGAGGGAGGGAAAAACGGCCGCCGGGGATGTGATTTATCCCGGCATAGAGGACGGCCTTGCGGGTCTCGCATTCATCGATGCGGCCGTCCGGTCCAGTCGGACCTCGTCCTGGGTCGGGATCGACATCTAGCTCGCCCAATATCGGGCACGGACGACGCAGGGCACAGGAGGCGGTGCCCGACATGACCCGGCCAGACGGCCGGGAAAGGCGAGGGCACGCGTGTCGTCACATTGATCAAACGGAAAGGGAGTTACGCGTTTGAAAACGTTCAAGTCAAAATTCGCTGGCATGGCATTCGTCGTTGGACTGGCGGCCGGTTTCGCAAATCCGGTTTTTGCCGATGACAGCAAGGTGCTGCCGATTGCGGCGCAGATGTACACGCTGCGCAATTCCGGAACGCTGGAAGAACAGCTTGCCATTCTCAACCGCGCCGGCGTCTCCGCCGTGGAAACGGTGGATATGCAGAAGGTCAGCGCCGGCGAACTGAACACATTGCTGGAAAAGCACAAGATCAAGGTCATTTCCTCGCATGTGCCGATCGACAAGCTGCGCGGCAATCTCGATGCGGTCATCACCGAGCAGAAGGCTGTCGGCAACCCGGTCGTAACCGTGCCTTTCCTGAAGCCGGAAGACCGCCCGAAGGACGCTGCCGGCTGGACCGCCTTCGGCAAGGAGCTTGGCGGTTACGCGGACAAGCTTTCCGCAGCAGGCCTCTCCATGGCCTATCACAACCACGACTTCGAGATGGTCAAATTCGATGGCAAGACGGCGCTTGAGCTGCTGCTCGATGCCGCCGGCCCGAAACTGCAGGCCGAAGTCGATGTCGCCTGGGTGGCGCGCAGCGGCAATGATCCGGCCGAATTCCTCGGCACGTTGAAGGGCAAGGTTTTCGCCATCCACGCCAAGGACAATGCACCGGCCGGCACGGCGGAAAACGAGCGCGGCTTCGCCACACTCGGCACCGGCGTTCTCGACTGGAAAACGATCCTGCCGGCGGCCAAACATGCCGGCGCAAAATGGTTCATCCTTGAGCACGACCTTCCGCTCGATGCCGAAGCGGTGGTGACCAAGGGCAACGCGTTCCTCAATGAACACCTGCCGACCGTTCAGTAAACACTGCAAGTAAAACCAGAACCGCTCCCCGGCGGCCGGTTTCGGCGGGGAGCATGAGGTTCGACAGACGCATGACCATTTTCCGCCGCGCCGCGACGGGAAGCGCTTTGTCCTGTCGTTTTTTCCAAGCTCACATCGGAGGAGTTATCATGGCAAACAATCATTATGATGCGATTGTTGTCGGCTCGGGCATCAGTGGAGGCTGGGCCGCAAAGGAACTTACGCAAAAGGGCCTGAAGGTCCTGATGCTGGAGCGCGGCCGTAATATCGAGCACATAACCGACTATCAGAATGCCGAGAAGGAAGCTTGGGATTACCCCCATCGCAACCGCGCAACGCAGGAGATGAAGGCGAAATACCCCGTTCTCAGCCGCGATTACCTGCTGGAAGAAGCAACGCTCGGCATGTGGGCCGATGAGCAGGAAACGCCTTATGTCGAAGAAAAGCGCTTCGACTGGTTCCGCGGTTATCATGTCGGCGGTCGCTCGTTGCTCTGGGGCCGCCAGACCTATCGCTGGTCGCAGACCGATTTCGAGGCCAATGCGAAAGAAGGCATCGCCGTTGATTGGCCAATCCGCTATGAAGACGTTTCTCCCTGGTATGACTATGTCGAGCGCTTCGCAGGCATTTCCGGCAGCCGCGAGGGGCTGGAAATTCTCCCTGATGGCGAATTCCTGCCGCCCATTCCGCTCAATTTCGTCGAGCAGGATGTGGCCAGCCGGCTGAAGAAGGCGTTCAAGGGCACGCGCCACCTCATCAATTCGCGCTGCGCCAACATCACCCAGGAACTTCCCGATCAGGAGCGCACGCGCTGTCAGTTCCGCAACAAGTGTCGGTTGGGCTGTCCCTTCGGCGGCTATTTCAGCACGCAGGCCTCGACCCTGCCTGCGGCGGTCGCCACCGGCAATCTGACGCTCAGGCCTTTCTCCATCGTCAAGGAAATCCTCTACGACAAGGACAAGAAAAAGGCGCGCGGCGTCGAGATCATCGATGCCGAAACCAACCTGACCTACGAATACACCGCCGACATCATCTTCCTCAATGCCTCGACGCTGAACTCGACATGGGTGCTGATGAACTCGGCCACCGATGTCTGGGAAGGCGGTCTCGGCAGCAGCTCCGGCGAGCTCGGCCATAACGTGATGGACCACCATTTCCGCATGGGCGCGACAGGTCAGGTGGAAGGTTTCGAGGACTTCTATTTCAAGGGCCGCCGTCCGGCGGGCTTCTACATTCCACGTTTCCGCAATACCGGTGACGACAAGCGTAAATATCTGCGCGGTTTCGGGTATCAGGGCTCCGCCAGCCGTTCGCGCTGGGAGCGGGAGATCGCCGAACTCAATATCGGCGCCGACTACAAGGAGGCACTGACCGATCCGGGCGGCTGGACCATCGGCATGACCGCCTTCGGCGAAATGCTTCCCTATCACGACAACCGCGTGAAGCTCGATCATGACAAGAAGGACAAGTGGGGCCTTCCGGTCCTCTCCATGAATGTCGAGATGAAGCAGAACGAACTCGACATGCGCGAAGACATGGTCAATGACGCCGTCGAAATGTTCGAGGCGGTCGGCATCAAGAACGTCAAACCATCGCGGGGCAGCTATGCGCCGGGCATGGGCATTCACGAAATGGGAACGGCCCGCATGGGGCGCGACCCGAAAACCTCCGTCCTCAACGGCAACAACCAGGTCTGGGATGCGCCCAATGTCTTTGTGACGGACGGCGCCTGCATGACCTCGGCCTCCTGCGTCAACCCGTCTCTGACCTATATGGCGCTGACGGCGCGTGCCGCCGATTTTGCCGTTTCCGAACGCAAGAAGGGGAACCTGTGATGAACAGACGCGAACTGCTGAAACTGATAGCCATTGCCACCGGCCTTCCGCTGATCGGCGCGGATGTCCTCACGGCTGCTGAAAACGCCACCAAGCCCGCCGGCGCTACCCACGTCTTCACCGCCGAAGAAATCCGCTTTCTGGACGAGGTGGCGGAAACCATTATTCCCCGCACCTCCACGCCGGGCGCAAAGGATGCTGAAGTGGGAGCATTCATGGCCGTCTATGCGGCCGATTGTTATACCGACGAACAGCGGACACTTTTCCTTTCGGCGATTTCCGACATCGAGAAGCGCAGTCAGGCCGAACACAAGAAGGGCTTTCTGGAGCTGACGCCGGAACAGCGGCAGGCGCTGCTTGCCGCGCTGGACAAGCAGGCCAAGGCGGAACAGACGCCGGCAAAGCCGCACGCCTTCACGCTGGTCAAGCAACTGACGCTGCTCGGCTTCTTCACCTCGAAGATCGGGGCCACGGAAGTTCTCGTCTACGACGAAATTCCCGGCGGTTTCGAAGATCGCGTTCCCTACAAGAAGGGCACGCCCGCCTGGGGCACGACCTGAAGAGAGAACCGTTGGCCCGTCCGCATTTGCAGACGGGCCACACTCAAGCGGCAAGACAAGGATGACACGATGCGCAAGACAGTAATCATCGCGGCGGCTATGCTGACCGCAAGCACCGTTCCCGCTCTTTCGGAGGGCGATGTTGCCAAGGGGGAGGCGGTCTTCAAGCGCTGTTCCGCCTGCCACGCCATAGGCGAGGGTGCGAAAAACAGGGTCGGCCCGCAGCTTAACGGTATCATCGGCCGTGCAGCGGGCGGCGTGCCTGACTATACTTATTCGGCTGCGATGAAAAAAGCGGGCGAGGACGGTCTCGTCTGGACACCGGAAGAATTGCGGGATTTCCTGAGCGCGCCCAAAAAGAAAATACCCGGCAACAAGATGGCGCTGGCCGGCATCAGCAAGCCGGAAGATCTGGACAATCTCATCGCCTATATCGAAAGCGCCGCTTCGAAGCCGGCTGAGTGAGAGCAGCGCGGCTGCTCGGTGGAGGTAAAACTCCTGGCGAAGGTCAGGCGCCTGCGCGCTACACCTGGCTCACTTCGCCCTCCGCCAGCTGCGCGAGGCCCGGCAGATTGCAGACCAGAAGCTTCTGCCGTCCGCCCTGCACCAGCCCCTTACTCTCCCAACTGCTGAGGATGCGGGAAACGGTGTGCAGTGTCGTGCCGGTCATTTCGGCTATATCCTGTCGCGAGATTGGAAAGTCGATGCGGATACCGTCCAGCTCCTTGCGCCCCGCCTGCTGGGAGAGGCGCAGCACCGCGTGGGCCACCCGGCGCTCCACTTCCTGCGTCGACATTTCGCGGATACGTGTATGGGCTTCCTCGAGACGCTGGCCGATGGTCTGCATGGCGGAAACGGCAAGATGCGGGTTCTGTTCGACGAATTGCGGCCAGAGGTCCGTCTGCCAGGAGAGTATGACGCTTTCGGCAGCCGTCGTGGCGGTGCCGGGATAATCCAACCTTTGCAGCGCCCGGGCAAAACCGAAGAGATCGCCGGGATGCACCACCCGCACGATGATCTGCTGGCCATCATGGGTCACCTGCGTCACCTTCAGGCGGCCGTGAATGAGCAGGAAGAAATGCGTGGCCGGCTGCCCCTGCTCGAAAATGGCTTCGCCCGGCGGCACCAGCCGGGATGTGGCGTGGGTCAGCAGCCCGTCCAGCTCATCGTCGGCCATCTTGGCAAACAAGGCCAGCGACCGGATGACGCTTCGGTCAATCTTCACTTGCACCCTCTCCGGTGATTGGCCGCCGCCCTGGTTCCCGCAATGGGCACCCGGGTGTCGGCCTCTTCTGTATCCTCACAATACAGCACTATCACGGGCTGAAGAAGATCAAATGATATGAATCAACCGATTGTTTTTATTGACGATTATCAAGAAAACAGAGCGGTTGCGCCAAGCTTTTCGAGAAGCGGCGCATACCAGCGCGTATCCTTCACCAGCCGGAAACCCAGATTATCCGGCGGCACGCCGACGGCGCAGCCGCCGCTCTTCGGGTTCTTGACGAAGGCGCTCATCGCCGCCCGGTGTTTTCCCGAGGCGACGGGAATGCCGCAGGAGGCGACGGTATCGACTACCTCGCCATCCTTGCCGAGTGTCACGCGGCGGCTGCAACTCGAGGTCCATTCCCAGACATTGCCGCCGAAATCAGCAAGGCCATATTCGTTTTCGCCGAAGCTGCCATAGGATTGCGGAACGGGATTGCCCGAGGCCTTGCGGCTGGTCTGCCGCTCGTAATCCGCCAGCCAGCGCAAAGCGGGGTTTTCAGTGTCCGCAGCCACACCGAGCGTCTCATCCGGGAAAAGCGACCCGGCGGCGAAGGCCAGTTCAGCGTCACTCGGCAGGCGCCAGACCTCGCCTGTCCGCTCGCTCAGCCACTTTGCATAGGCGCGGGCGTCGTCCTGGCTGATGCCGGTTGCCGGTATCGCACCACCGACCGGCGCTGCAAAGCCGGGTTCCGGCTGCTGGCAGCCGCCTTCCGCCACGCAGCGTGCATAATCCGCGCTCGATACCTGATATTTCATGATCGTCAGATTTTGCCGCATCGTCACGTCGATCATCGGGCCATCGACGGCATAACCGTTTCGGAAATATTCGCCCTCCGCCCGATAGGTGAAATGTCCCGCGGGCACGGTGACGACCTGCGGAGCGATCATGGCGGCGCGTGGATCGGCGCCGCTGCGGATGATCCCGGACTGGAAACCGATGGCCGTTGCCAGCAGCGTGGCAAGCGAGAGCGGGAGAAGAAGCGAGACGACATTTGGGAAGTGGCTGTTGCCGGGAATGCCCATGGGAACCTGCCTGCGTCGAGAAGACGCCAGAGTTCGGGCCTGCTTTCAGGCCGCATAGCAGAAGGGGGAGCGCGCCGCACCTGCTGGCGGCGCGCTCCGGTTTGCGTCAGATGCTCGATGGGGCAAGCACCGCCTGCATCAGGTTGTTGTTCCACTCACCCGTCACCTTGAAGTGGGCGGCCGCGCCCAGTTCGAAGGCTTCGATGAGGTTGTGGTTGACATAGGCGTAGATGCCGGGCTGCTCGAAGGTATAGAAGGCCGCGCCCGCCGTGCCGCCGGGGATGAACCAGGTTTCCTGGTCAAGATCCGGCGGGTTGCGGAACTTGCCCGTCGCCCAGACATAATCGCCATGGCCGCCGATGAGGTGCGGGCGGGTATCACGGTTCGCCTGCGAATGGACGATCAGCACCTTCTCGCCAACGGCGGCCTGAAGGGCGTGTTCCCCGGTCAGGGCGCCGACTGCGCCGTTGAAGACGATGTGGCTCGGCGTCAGCTTGCGCATCACCTCCAGCGTGTCGGCCATGGCGTCGCCGGCGCTTTCATATTTCTTGAAATTGCCGTTCTCATCCCGCGGCACATAGAAGTCCTGCTCGCCGACATAATAGACCTTGTCATAAACAAGCTCCTTGCCGTGGCCGTCCGTCAGGCCCTCTCGCGGCAACACCATGATCGCGCCATTCATGCCCGAGGTGACGTGCCAGGGCACCATGCCGGGAGGTGCGCAGTGATAGACAAAGACGCCGGCCTTGGTGGCCTTGAAGCGCAGGATCGCTTTTTCACCGGGGTTGACGATGGTGAGCCCGCCGCCGCCGAGCGCGCCGGTGGCCGAGTGGAAATCGATATTGTGCTGCAGCTCGTTGCTATCGGGATTGATGAGGGTCAGTTCGACATAGTCGTCCTGATGCACCACCATCAGAGGCCCGGGAACCGAACCGTTGAAGGTCATAGCGTGGACCTCGGTGCCCTTGTCGTCAAGGACCATCTTCTGCTCTTTGATCGTGAGCGTGAACTCGACGATCTTCGGTCCACCTTCGGCTTTCTGCGTGTGGGCGTGCACGAAGGGCGGTTTGACGAGATCAACCTTTACGCGAGGTAGCGCTGCAATCTCCGCGCTCGTCAATGGCTTGGCTGCGGCCTTCTTTTCCTCTGCCGCGCTCGCTGCCGATGGCATGATGACGGGAGCTATAGCCCCTGCAAATGCTGCGCCTGCGAGAATATTACGCCGTGTGATGTGGAAGGTTTCCGTCATCATTCTTCTCCTATCCCTCTTGGGGCAGAGCATGTTTCGCTCTGTCACCGCATTTGTAGCGGAGGGGCGGAAATACAATTTGAGATGGAGCAAACTTCGCTTTCGGCACCCTGCGACATTTTGGCAGGCGGCTGAAGGCCGGTGAGGAAGCGTCGCACCGCCTCTTTGCCTGTTCGCAAAGAAGCCGGACGGGCTTGCGTCTAGACATATGTCAAGACCAAGCAAGGAGCATTATAATGAGTGGCAGCGAAACCGTTCTCACCCAAGGGCGCAGCCGGCCAAAGGGCGGCATTCCAAGAGGGCTGGCGCGCACCGGCCCGGTTATCTTTTCTTACGGCTTCCGGCCGTTTTTCCTCGGCGGCGCCCTCTGGGCCATCGTGGCGATGGTGTTGTGGATCGCAGCCCTTTCGGGCTTCATCGACCTCGGCGGGGATTATGGCGCACCGAACTGGCATGCCCATGAGATGCTGTTCGGTTTCGCTTCGGCAGTGCTGGCGGGCTTTCTTCTGACCGCTGTGCCGAACTGGACGGGGCGGCTGCCGGTATCGGGCAAACCGCTGGTGTGGCTGTTTGCGCTCTGGTGCGCCGGCCGGCTTTTCCTGCTTGTGCCGGGCACGGTGGGCCTGGTCACCGCCGCAGCCGTGGACGGGCTTTTCCTGCCGGCGCTTCTGGCGATCTGCGCGCGTGAGGTCATTGCCGGGCGCAAATGGAAGGACCTGAAGGTGCTGGGCGGGCTGCTGGCGCTTTCCGTCGCCAACATCGTATTCCACGTTGCAGCGATTGGGGGCGATCATAGCCAGATCGCGACCCGCCTTGCGGTCTCGGCCTACACCGTGCTTGTCATCATCGTCGGCGGACGCATCGTGCCGAGTTTTACCCGCAACTGGCTGAACCGTTTTGGCCGCACGGATTTTCCAGTCCCCTATAACGGTTTCGACACCGCAGCCATCCTCATCGGTATCGCGGCGCTGGCCGTCTGGACAATAGAGCCCGAAAGCATCGTGGCAGTGCCAACGGCGCTTCTGGCGGCTTTCATGCACGCCGTGCGTCTTATCCGCTGGCGCGGCTGGACGACATGGCCAGAGCAGGTGCTGGTGGTGCTGCATGTCGCCTATGCCTTCATTCCCGCCGGTTTCATTACCATGGCGCTGGCGGCTCTTGACGTCATGGACACGCGTTCCGTCCTGCATGTCTTCACCGTGGGCGTCATCGGCTGCATGATGCTTGCGGTGATGACAAGAGCGAGCCTTGGCCATACCGGGCGCAAGCTCGCGGCCAGCAGGGTCACCATCGCCGCTTATGTCGCGCTGATCGCCTGCGCGCTGCTGAGACCGGCAGCCGAGTTCTTCCCCGGCGCGATGATGCATCTCTACGCTTGCTCGGCGCTCTTCTGGATCGTGGGTTTCGGTCTCTTCTGCGTTGAATATGGGCCGATCCTGATGCGCGAGCGCAAACCGCTGAAAGCCTAGATTGCTTTGTTGCGATGAGGCCAAAAAAAACGAAACGCCCCGGAAGCAATTTCCGGGGCGTTTCGTTATCGAGGGATTTGTATCCGGCTTAATGCGCGCCGGCACCGGCGCGGATGAAGATGCGAAACGCGGTGCGCGCCTCGTCGAAATTGCCGGCCCATTGATGGCCCCGGGCCAGAAGCTCCGGGTAAAGAAAGGTCGGCTCCTGCGGCATCAGCACGAAGATCACGGCGCCGGGCGGAAGGCGGTCGAGTGCTGTAAGCGTGCGGCTCGCCTGGCCTTCGGCCGTTTCGTCGCTTAGATCGAGATAAATGACCGGATCGGGCCATATCTGCGGCTCCTCAGCATTGCCCGCAAGCGCCGGCGACACGGAAATCTGCTCCACTTCAGTGGATTGCGGCGTAAACAGCACTTCCCAGTCGCCGCCGCCGATTTCCCTCACCTGATGGTCGAAACCGCGCTCGGCCATCACCTTGAACAGCGGAACGGGCCGGAAGGTGGCGTATAATCGCAGCGCCTCACCCGGCGCAAGTCCGGCCACGGCTTCCATGATGGCCGGAAAGGGCTCGCCGCCGCTCAGCAAAAGCGGCCGGACATCGAGTTCCCTGATCATTTCCGTCATTGCATCACCTCATCTGTCGGCTGGCGGCGGCAAGGGCCGGCCGCCAGAGGTCTTTTCACCACATCGCCGGGGCAGGGGTCAATGTTCGGATCCGCAGCAGCATTCGCAGCCGGACATATCGTCCTCGGAACCTTCGGCCTGTTCTTCAAGCCGGCCGATATCGAGGCGCCAGACTTCCGGGCCCTGTTCGAGATATTCCCAGCCGAACTGGCCGGGGAAATTTGTGGCGAGCTGGTAAAGCAGCGGACGGGGATCGTGATCGCTGGTGATCTGCAGCGATTGACCCTCGGTCAACGCGCCGAGCGCACCGAAAATGCGCGGATGACGTTCGCGATGCGGAATGATGCGCACATCGATATTGGTTGCGGTTTGGGCTTCGGACATAGGCTGGCTCCACGGCCGCGGATGGAATGATGTCCGGCGGTGCGGCCGGCCGGCGGACTGGAAAAACCTATGCGCCGGGCGGTCTGGAGACATTGTCGCCGCGCAAACAAACCTGAGATTCGTCAGGTCCGTCTGCGCGACAATCAGCCGGCAAGGCTGCGATAGATTGCCGGCAGCGCCGAGGGCAACTTGGCGATCCTGTTGACGATGGCATAACCGTTCTGGCCGAACATGGCCGGAATATAAGATTGCGCCTTGCTGTCGACCGTTACGCCGAAGACGCTGACGCCCGAGCGCCGCGCCTCGGAGACCGCGCGGCGGCTGTCCTCGATGGCGAAGCGGCCCTCATAGTGGTCGACATCGTTCGGCTTCCCGTCCGTCAGCAGCAGAAGCAGCTTGCGGCGCTCCGGCCTCTCATGCAGTTTGGCGCTGGCATGGCGGATGGCGGGGCCGATGCGGGTGTAGAAACCGGGTTTCAGCGCCGCGATGCGCCGCTCGACAGCGCGGCCCATCGGCTCCTCGAAATCCTTCACCGTTTCCACCCGCACCCAGGAACGGCGACGGGAGGTGAAGGTCAGGATGGAGTGACTGTCACCGCAGGCGGAAAGCCCGTGGGCAAGCACCAGCAGCGCTTCCTTTTCCACATCGAGAACCCGGCGATTGTCGAACCAGGCATCGGTCGACAGTGATACGTCAACGAGGATCGTTACGGCAAGATCATGCGCCTGCGGGCGACTGGCCATATGGAGGCGGTCGCTGCCCTGTCCGCCGGCGGCGATATCGCTTCTGGCGCGAACCACGGCGTCAAGATCGAGATCGTTGCCGTCAAGCTGGGCGCGCAGCATCTCGTGGCGCGGTCTCAGCACCTCGAATTGCCGCCTGACCCGGCGGATGAGGCTTTTGGTGTGCGGGTCGGGTTCCGGTGCCGTCTCCGCGTCTTTCGCCGGACCGGCGATGACCCGGCAATGATCGGCGAGATAGCTGCTGCTGCGATAATCCCATTCGGGATAGGTGAGCTCTGCCGTCAGCGCGGTATGGTTCAGTGCTTCGGGCGGCAGGTCCAGATCGAAGCGGAAGCGGGCGGAAGGCCGCCCTTTTCTTTCACCCAGCGTCATGTCATCCAGCTCGTCGGCTGCACTGCCATCGGCATCGTCGCTGTCGTCCCCGGGACGGTCGACATTGACCATCTCCGCCATGGCGAGGATTTTTTCGAAACGGTTGAGGATGAAGGGGCTGCGTTCCGTCTGCCGGTTCTCCGCCTTTTCACGCACGGCGATATGACGGGCCGCTTCCGCCCCCTGTGGTGCTGCGCTCGCCGCCGGCTGGTCTTCGCTTTGCCTGGCCTCGGATGTTTCGCGCAGCAGCGTGTCCGGCCAGAGCGGAACAGGCAGCATCGGCAGATAACGCGGCGGCGCTTTGGCTAGAATACCGACGGGCGGCGGATAGCCTTCGATCCCTGCCGCATCGGCCAGCATGGAAAGCACCCGCTGTTCCACCTGCTGTTCCGCCTGCGGCAGCGGCCGCTTCTGCCGCACCGCGAGCATGGCGGCGCAAAGCCGGCGATAGCGGGTCTTCATGCCGGGAAAAGTACGGGTTACGGTCTCGGCCAGTTCCGCGGCGCGGTTGAGCCGGGCAAGATCGTTGCGCAACGGGTCGGCAGCCATGACTGGTTCAAGCGGCATCAACGCCATGGCGGCAGCGAGCCAGAGATAAAGATCGCGGTTGAGGCGCGGGTCGGGAAACAGATCGAGCACCGGGGGCAGCATCAGCGTGGCATGATCGCGGCCGGGCTGGGCAAGCTTTTCTTCGCCGAGACCCATGCGCTGGCGAAGCCTCAGCCGGTGTGTGGAGGTGCGGGCGCGCGCCGGGGCGATCTGCACCGCGTGTTCACCGCCAAAACCGCGGAAACATATGGCCAGCACGGCCTGCATGTCTTCCAGCTTCACGGCATGATCCGGGAAGCGCAGCCATGTGCCGGTTTCGCCGATCAGCCTGTGCCAGGCGCGGCCGACGGTTTCTTCCAGTTCCAGAAAATCCAGCATGGTTTATCCTCATGGCATCGAGCCGGAATGCGCGGGTAATACCGCGCATTCAGATATGGATATAAATGCGCCTTATCGGATGACCGCATCCGCGACTTCGTGCAGCGCGGCCTTCACATCCGGCTCGTCGGTCAGCGGTTCGATCATCGCCGCGCGCACGGCCTGACGGGCGGGAAGGCCGGTATCGATGAGGCTGGCGCAATAAACGAGCAGGCGGGTGGAGACGCCTTCTTCCAGATCGTGGCCTTTCAGGCCGCGCAGCCGGTGGGCGAGATCGACGAGCGGCTCGACATCGCGCGCATCCAGCCCGCTTTCATGCGAAACGACGGCAATCTCCTGCTCCTTCGGCAGAAAATCGAATTCAATGGCGACGAAGCGCTGGCGGGTGCTGGGTTTCAGGCTCTTTAAAAGGTTCTGATAGCCGGGATTATAGGACACGACGAGCATGAAGCCGGAGGGCGCTTCCAGAACCTCGCCGGTGCGCTCCAGCGGCAGGATACGGCGGTCGTCGGTGAGCGGATGCAGCACGACAGCCACATCCTTGCGCGCCTCGACGATCTCGTCGAGGTAACATATGCCGCCCTGGCGCACGGATCGTGTCAGCGGGCCGTCCATCCACACGGTTTCGCCGCCTTTCAGCAGGTAACGGCCGGTCAGATCAGCGGCGGCAAGATCGTCATGGCATGAAACGGTGGAAAGCGGCAGGCCGAGTTTCGCTGCCATATGGCTGACGAAACGGGTCTTGCCGCAACCTGTCGGACCTTTCAGCAGCAGCGGCAATTGCCGCACCCAGGCGCTTTCGAACAGCGTGCATTCATTGCCAAGCGGGGTGTAAAACGGCGCGTCCGGCAAAGGCTGCGGCGCGGGGCGGAAAATCGTATTCATGGTCATCTCCATGGTTGATGGTAAGGACCGGCTCTCCGGGGGAAAAGGAGAGCCGGTCCGTTTCTCATTCGGCGGGCTGCACGAGGCGGGCGACGTCGCCCTGTTTCTGCTTGCCCGGCACCAGAACTGCCCAGATGAACATGATTGCCGAAATGAGAACTGCGAAACCGGAGCCGAGGCGGATCCAGTAGAAGATCGCCAGCTGGTCCTGCACATCCATGAAGCTTTCGCCCATGACCCGCTGAAGCTGGATCTGCACCACGCCGGCAAAGGTCAGCGCGAAGGTCATGACCGACATGGCCGTGCACATGACCCAGAAGCTCGTCATCGAAAGCCACTGGTTGTAGGGCGCGCGTTTCTTCATTTCCGGCACGGCATAGGCCATCATGGCAAGGTTCAGCATCACATAAGCGCCGAAGAAGGCGAGGTGGCCGTGGGCGGCGGTGAGCTGCGTGCCGTGGCTGTAATAGTTCACCGAAGACAGCGTGTGCAGGAAACCCCAGACGCCGGCGCCGAAGAAGGCCATGACCGAGCAGCCGATCGACCACAGAAGCGCTGCGCGGTTCTCATGCTTGCGGCCGGCCTTCCAGGTCATGACGAAGGTGAAGATGACCATGGTGAAGAAGGGGGCCACTTCCAGCGTCGAGAACAGCGAACCGATCCACTGCCAGTAACCCGGTGCGCCGATCCAGTAATAGTGGTGGCCGGTGCCGAGAATGCCCGAGAAGAGGGCAAGGCCGACGATGACATAGAGCCATTTTTCCACCACTTCGCGGTCGATGCCGTTGAGCTTGATCATCAGGAAGGCGAGGATCGAGGCCATGATCAGTTCCCACACGCCTTCCACCCACAGATGGATGACGTACCACCAGTACATCTTGTCGAGCGCCAGGTTCATGGGGTTGTAGAAGGCGAAGAGGAAGAAGATCGCCAGACCCCAGAGGCCGAAGAGCAGGATGTTGATAACGGTGGTCTTGCGGCCCTTCAGCGCCGTCATGGTGATGTTGAACAGGAACATCAGTACGACAAGCACGATGCCGACCTTGATCGCAAAGGGCTGTTCGAGGAATTCGCGGCCTTCGTGGATGCGGAACATATATCCGACCACGGCAACCGCGGCGGCCACCAGGAAGATCCAGAACTGCGCGATGGCGAGTTTGGGGCTGTAAAGCTCGGTTTCCGTTTCTTCCGGCAGAAGATAGAAGGTCGAGCCCATGAAACCCATCAACAGCCACACGACAAGTGCATTGGTGTGGATCATGCGCACGATGTTGAAGGGCAGAAGCTCGGAAAGCGTATTGGGCAGCACGTAGATCGTGGCGGCGACGACGCCGAACAGGATCTGCGCCACGAACAGCCCGATTGCGCCGTAAAAATACAGCATGGCGACTTTTTGCGTCTGGTATTTCATCTCGTCATCTCCTTGCCGTCAGCCTCAACCCGCATCGTTCGGCGGCCAGTTCTGTGTCTTGATCCGGCTCGTCCATTCGAGGAAGTCGACCAGATCATCGAGTTCCTGTTCGGTGAGATTGAACTGCGGCATCTGGCGGCGGCCTTCGATGCCGGTGGGCTGGGCGGCCATCCACGCCTTGATGGAATCGCGCGCCGCCTCCTTGTCTTCAACGCCGCCATAGCGCTTCCAGACATTGCCCAGTTCGGGCGCGAAATAGGCGCCTTCGCCGAGCAGCGTGTGACAGTTGATGCAGGAGTTTTTCTCCCACACATGTTTGCCGCGCGCGACGCTTTCCGTCAGCGTGCTTTCATCCGTCGAGGTGGTGCGCATGTAATAATGGCTATGGGCCGTCAGCCCGACGAATATGGCGAAGAAGAAGATGGAGCCGCCGTAAAAGACGTTTCGCGCTCCTGTTTTGGTCAGGCGTTCTGCCATGCCAATGGTCCTTTCCATCCGGAAGACCGCTTATGCGGACTGGCTTGATCGAACCCTCGCGCCGGAATTTGCCGGCAGGCTTAGGGTCTCGCCCCTTTCTAGCCGCTGGCCGCCGGCGTTCTTTGCCTTTTGGCAAACAAGTGGAGAGGTGGTGTGGTCCGCCTTTTCAGAGCGACAAAATGCCCTGCAGGAACGCCCGCAACAGGGCCGCGGCGGCAAAGATGGCCGGCCATGCCAGAAGTGCTGTGCGCAGCAGGCCTCGCTTTTCGCCAAAACCCAGAAAATCGTCGATGATGCGTCTGGATTTCAGGAGCGCGAAAAGCAGCATCAGGCAGGCGGCGGCGACCGGCGGCAGAAGCGCCGCTTTCCACGATGTCACGACGGCCGTACCGGCAAGAACGAGAATGGCGAGCATGGCGAAGCTTCTTGCAAGCTGGCGGGAGGTGCGGTGGATCATGATGTCAAACCAGATAAATAACAGGAAAAATGACGATCCAGACGAGATCGATGACATGCCACAGCTTCGTCACCAGCGTGATGTTCTCGTTTTTGGGCCAGCAGGCGACGATGAACAGCAGGATCGCCACGAAGACGACATGCAGCAGGTGGAAGCCGGTGAGCAGGAAATAAAGCTCAAAGAAAGCGCCATAGGCGGGATCGGAGGCGAAGGCGATTTCGGTGGAATATTCATGGAGTTTTACACCGACGAAAGCGAAGCCCAGCAGGCCGGCAAGCACAAGTGCCCGTCTTTTGCCCGCCAGCGCGGTGTAGCGGCTGGCCGCAACGGCCGCCTGCCAGCCGCTCGCCAGCAAAATCAGCGTATTGAGACCGGCAAGCTGCGGCTGCAGATGTTGGCGCGCGGCGGCGAAGGCCTCGGGATTGAGGGCAAAGGCGATGATGAATGCGCCTGTCAGCGCGCCGAAAGCGGCAAGTTCGCTCCAGACCAGAATCCACAAAAGCAGGTTTCCGCTTTCCTCTTCCGTATTTATCGCCATTGCCTTGTCCGTAATTGTAAAACAGCAAGCCACGCTTAGGCGTCCTCAAACCCCGCTTCTTTGCGGTCGGTCAAAGAAGGGAGCGTGCAAAGTCCTATTGTCATGACAAAGCGCAACTCTGGAAAATGGAGCTTCCCATGAACGACGCGCAGGTCGGGCTGATTGTCGCAACCCCTGTTATCATTGGCTTTGCGGTGCTGTTGTACCGTATGGGTGTGTTGCAGCGCATGGGTGCAGTTTCCGCCGTGCTTGCCTCCGTGGCCATTGCTTCGGTGCTGTTCCTGAACCAGTGAGAAGACAGTCGCATGCTTGAACTTGTCGCCGCTCTTTCGCTTTTCGTGGCGCTGCATTCCATTCCCGCCGTACCTGCCGTGCGCGGCCGGCTGATCGCGGGCATCGGCAGGCCCGCCTATTTCGGGGCCTATTCCGCCGTCTCGCTTCTGACGCTGGGCTGGGTATTTTATGCCGCGCTGTCGGTCGAGTATATTCCGCTCTGGGACGTCGCGCCCTGGCAGGCGCATGTCACCTTTCTGGCAGCGCCGATTGGCCTGTTTTTCGTGCTGGCCGGCCTCCTCAGCGTCAATCCGCTTTCCATTTCCGTGCGGAAGGGAGATAGACCGGGGGCAATCGTGCGCATCACGCGGCACCCGGTACTCGTCGGCTTTCTATGCTGGTCGTTGGGGCATGTCGTGCCGAATGGCGATCTGCGCTCCGTCATCCTGTTCGGCGGCTTTGCACTGTTTTCGCTCGGCGGAATGGCGGTGACCGAAAAACGCGCGCGGAAAAGACTGGGTAATGCATGGAACTTGGCGGCTGCCGGAAGCGCTGTGGTTCCCTTCGCGGCGATCCTTTCCGGCAAAACCCGCATAGCCGTGGATGGGCCGATGCTGTTAGCCGCAGCGCTGACAGGGTTGACGGTGTGGTGGCTGCTGGCCGGCGGCCATGCCGCGCTCTTTGGCGCGGACCCCATGGCCTATCTTTGATGGCTCACGACGTCTTCACCACTTGCGGCTGCCATATCGGCGCCTGCGGCGCGGAAGCGATGCCGAGCTGGTCGATGGCGCGGGCGGCGAGCTGGTCGACAATATCGTCGACGCTTTGCGGCCTGTTATAAAAGGCCGGCACCGGCGGCATGACGATCGCACCTGCCTCCGTCACCGTGCACATGTTGCGCAGATGGATGATATGCAGCGGCGTCTCGCGCGTCATCAGCACAAGTTTCCGACGTTCTTTCAAATGCACATCGGCGGCGCGGGTGAGGAGATTGTCCGAAAGCCCGGTTGCAATGGCCGCAAGTGTGCGCATGGAGCAGGGGGCGACGATCATGCCGGCCGTCGGGAAAGAGCCGCTGGCAATCGCAGCGCCGATATCGTCGACGGCATGATTGACGCTGGCGAGCGAAAACATCCGCCCCATGGCTTGCGCCCCTTCCTCGTGCAACACGGTGCGTCTGGCGGATTGCGACAGGACGAGATGGATTTCGACGCTTTTCATCCCGGCAAGGAGCTCGACGATGCGCAACGCAATGCCGGCACCCGAAGCGCCGGTGACGCCGACCACGACGCGGCACGGGATCATGGCCGTTCTCCAAGGCCGAGATCGCGCCACATAAGATCCACCTTTGCGATCACGTCAGGCGTCATGGATAGCACGCGGCCCCATTCGCGCTCCGTTTCCGGCGGCAGCTTGCGGGTGGCGTCCAGCCCCATCTTGCCGCCGAGGCCGGCTTTAGGAGAGGCGAAGTCGAGATAGTCGATTGGCGTATCGTTGATGATCGTTGCATCGCGCGAAGCATCAAAACGGGTGGAGAGCGCCCAGATGACATCTGCCCAGTTGCGCACATTGATGTCGGGATCGACCAGAATGATGAGCTTCACATAGCTAAACTGCGGCAGCATCGACCAGAGCCCCATCATCACCCGCTTTGCCTGGCCGGGATAACGCTTGTCGATGGAGGCGACCATGACGCGGTAGGAACAGGCCTCCGGCGGCATCCACAGATCGACGATTTCCGTAAACTGCTTTTTCACGAGCGGCAGGAAAATCTCGAGCATGGCTTCGCCGAGAACAGAAGGCTCATCCGGCGGCCGGCCGGTATAGGTGGAAAGATAGATCGGATCGCGACGCATGGTGATGGCCGAGAGCGTCATGACCGGGAAGGATTCGACCGAATTATAATAGCCGGTATGGTCGCCATAGGGGCCTTCGAGTGCCGTTTCCGTTGCCGAAACGGTGCCTTCCAGCACGATCTCGGCATTGGCCGGCACCGGCATCGGCACGGTCAAGGCTCTGGCAATGCGGCTTTTCGAGCCGCGCAGCAGGCCGGAGAAGCCAAGCTCGCTGATATGGTCGGGAAGCGGCATCACGGCGGAAAGAATGGTGGCGGGATCGGCCCCAATGGCGACGGTAACGGGCATATCCAGCCCGCGCGCCTGCCACAGCCGGTGGTGATGCGCGCCGCCGCGATGCGCCAGCCAGCGCATGATCACCCTGTCCGGCCCCAGCACCTGCATGCGATAGATGCCGACATTGATATCGTCGGGATCGTCAGGCGCACGGGTGATGACCAGCGGCCAGGTGATGAGCGGGGCCGGCTCGCCCGGCCAGCACCATTGCACCGGCAGGCAGGCAAGGTCGATTGAGTCACCCGTCAGTACCCTTTCCTGCACCGGCGCGCGCGAGACGTTTCGTGGCCGCATGGAAAGTGCTGCTCTCAGAAGAGGTAGCTTACCCCACGCTTCGGCCATGGATTTCGGCGGCCGTGGTTCGCGCAATTCGGCGAGCGTTTGTCCAAGTGCGGGCAGGCCGCCAGTCTCCACCCCGAGCCCCCACTCGATGCGCCGTCGCGTGCCAAACAGATTGGCAAGCAGCGGTATCGCCCGCACCTTGCCCTCATGGTCGACGGGTTGCTCGAACAGCAGCGCCGGCCCGCCACCGGCAAGCACGCGGCGGTGGATTTCGGTGATTTCGTGCACCAGCGAGACCGGCTGGCGAATTCGCCGCAGCTGCCCACGTTCTTCCAGCAGCCGGATGAAACCGTGCAGATCGGCGGTGCGGATGGGTCTCGTTTCTGTTTCTTCGTCTCTCATGCCGCCTGTTTGCCGGTGGCGGTGCGGCATGTCCTTGCGCTGCCGCAAATGCGGCTCAGTGCGAACGAAGATAGTCGGCGAGAACCAGGGCGTGGTTATGTTCGATATCGTGGGCGGCATAAAGCAGCGTGACCCGGCCCTTCGCCATCAGCTCCTTCATGTGCGCCACGGCATCGGGATTGGCGGCCAGCTCCTCATGATAATGCCGGGTGAATTCCTCAAAGCGGGACGGCATATGGGAGAAGTTCTTGCGTAATTCGTTGCTGGGAGCGATGTCCTTCATCCACAGGGAAAGCTTTGCATTTTCCTTGCTCATGCCGCGCGGCCATAGCCGGTCCACCATAATGCGCGCGCCGTCATCGTCGCTGGCGGGTTCGTAAATCCGTTTGACCCTTAAATCGGACACGGGCGGCCTCCTTCGCTTGGCAAGTGAATGATTTATAGCGGCTTTTGTGAAGGCGCACCCGAAAATTTCCCTGTCTTTGCGTTCGCTCAAACCGCCACCCGCGCGCTGCGGTTAGGTTGCCGCCCGCAACTGAGCCGACAGGACCTTTCATGAGACCTTTTCCCGCCGCCATCGCCCGCCCCATGAATTTTCTGCCCATTGCCGTGATGCAGCGAGCGACGGCGGCGATGCTGGCGCAGATCATGAAGCGGCATCCGGATATGTTCGTCCGGCTCGGCGAACATCGTGGCAAGCGCTACGCCTTTCTGCCTGTCGATCTCCCTTTCGCCTTCGTGGTCGAGCCGGCAGGTCCCGCCATCACCGTCAGCCGCAAGGCCCGCCTGCCGAAGGCGGATGCGGCGGTCGAGGGGCCGCTTTTCATGCTGCTCGCGCTGATGGAGGGGCGGCAGGATGCCGATGCGCTGTTCTTCTCGCGCGATCTCAGCGTCACCGGCGATATGGAGGCGATGCTGGCGCTACGCAATGCGCTCGATGATAGCAGCATCGATCTGCCGCGCGATCTCGGTGCATTTGCCGGGCCTTTCGCGCCAATGGTAACGGGCCTTGCGAACCGCCTGCGCGGCCATGTTCTATCCGAAACGCGGGGAGGTGAGGCATGGAACTGATCTGTCCTGCGGGAACGCCTGCCGCCTTCCGCGAGGCCGTGGATGCCGGGGCGGACGCCGTCTATTGCGGGTTTCGGGATGAAACCAATGCCCGCAATTTTCCTGGCCTTAATTTTTCCCGCGAGGAACTCGCCGAGGCCATCGTTTACGCGAAAAAGCGCGGTGTCCAGACCTTCGTGGCGCTCAACACCTTCATGCGCGCCGGGCATGAGGATATCTGGTATCGCGGCGCGGCCGATGCCGTGAAGGCGGGGGCGGACGCGCTTATCCTTGCCGATTTCGGCCTGATGGCGCATGTGGCGGAACATCATCCGCAGCAGCGTATCCACGTCTCCGTGCAGGCCTCCGCCTCCAATGCGGATGCGGTGAATTTCCTCGTCGATGCCTTCGGCGCGAAACGTGTGGTGCTGCCGCGCACCCTGACTATCCCCGACATCGCCCGGCTGGCGCGGCAAATCCGCTGTGAGATCGAAATCTTCGTGTTCGGCGGTCTCTGCGTCATGGCGGAGGGGCGCTGCTCGCTCTCGTCTTACGCCACCGGAAAATCCCCCAACATGAACGGCGTCTGCTCGCCGGCAAGCCACGTCCGCTACCGGCAGGACGGGCAGGCGCTGGTATCGGAACTTGGTGATTACACCATCAACCGTTTTCCGGCCGGCGAGGCGGCGGGTTACCCCACGCTGTGCAAAGGCCGTTTCGAGATCGCCGATGACAGGTCCTATGCCTTCGAGGATCCGGTGTCGCTTGATGTGATGGACCAGATCGATGCCTTGCGCGAGGCGGGCGTCAGCGCACTGAAGATCGAGGGCCGCCAGCGCGGAAAGGCCTATGTGGCGGAAGTGGTTTCCACCCTGCACCGGGCGCTTGCCGCCGGTGCTGAGGAGCGCGGCAGGCTGCTTTCCCGCCTGCGGCTCCTGAGCGAAGGCCAGCGCACCACCGTCGGCGCTTATGAGAAACGCTGGAGATGACGCCGATGGCAAAGCCCGCAAAAGCCACATTGGCGCTCGGCCCGGTCCTCTATCTCTGGCAGGGGGAGAAATGGCGCGATTTCTATTTCCGCATCGCCGATGAAGCGCCCGTCAGCCATGTCTATCTCGGTGAAACCGTCTGCTCCAAACGGTTTCATTTCACCGAGCCGCATCTGGCAGAGGTCATCGAGCGGCTGGAGAGTGCCGGAAAACAGGTGATCCTCTCGACGCTTTCGCTGGTGACGCTGGAGCGGGAAAGCCGCCACCTGCGCGGCCTGATCGTCGACAGTCCCTATCCCGTCGAGGCGAACGATCTTTCCGCGCTCGGCATGCTGCACGGCACCCCGCATGTCGTCGGGCCGATGGTGAATGTCTATAATGCCGCGACCGCGCGGTTGCTGTCGTCTCGCGGCGCGAGCGCCATATGTCTGCCGCCGGAACTGCCGATGACCTCGGTGGAGCGCATCGTGGCGCAGACGCCGGATGTGGACTTCGAGATCTTCGCCTTCGGCCGCCTGCCGCTCGCCATTTCGGCGCGCTGCGCCCATGCCCGCGCCAAGGGCAATATCAAGGATAATTGCCAGTTCGTCTGCGGCGACGATCCGGATGGATTGCCGGTACGCACGCTCGACCGGCAGTCGTTTCTGGCGCTGAACGGCGTACAGACGGTGTCGCATACCTGCCAGTCGCTGCTTGGCGAATTGCAGGACCTGGCCGCCGCCGGCATCACCCGCTTCCGGCTGTCGCCGCAGGACTGCGACATGGTCGCGGTGGCGCAAATCCATCACGATGTTCTGGCTGGCAGGCGGGAGGCGGAGGACGGTTTTGCACGTCTCGGGCAAATCTACCCAGACGTGCCCTTTTCCAACGGTTTTCACCACGGGCAGGAAGGGGCGGCCTGGATCGCCCGTGCCCGCAACACGGCGCATGGGGTGAATGCATGACGACGAACGGGCAAAGCGAGCAAAAGCTGCCCCCAGCGGCACCGGGCGGAGCGGATATCGCGGCGGCAATCCATCTGGTGCGCGATATTGTCTTGCAGAGCGCGCTTGATTGCGCCTGCCGCGACAGGGTGCACGAGGCGCTGCGCGAACTCGAGGATTTCGAGCGCCAGCGCAATATCGTCAAGCTTCTGGCCGCCGCCCGCGAGGAGCGGCGCAAGATCGCGCTCCTGACCGAGATGCTCTGCGATTTCGCCGAAGACGACACGTTGGATCAAGGCGTGGTTGAAACCGCAAGCCTGATGTTTCTCGATATCGCTGCCGCCGCTCAGGAGGGCTCGCGGCTCCTGCGGGACGCGCTCTCACTCAAGAAGGGTGAATAATTCCTGTTTTTGGCCCTGTTTGATCCTGCGCAAAGAGCGGGCGCTTGCAAAATGTCATTTCCGGGGTGGTGACGCGCCGAGACCGGAAAACGGTCTGAGCGGGCGTCACGCGCATCAGGGCGCTTCCGGCGCGAAAGGATCAGGACCATGGCCCATCTCACCCGTCGTCAGGCTCTTTCGGCTTTTTCGGGGTTCGCGGTCGCGACACTTGCCGCACCGCATGTTGCGAAGGCGGAAGCGCCGCTCACCTTTTATGGCCCTCCGGCCGCGCCGTCGGCCGTGCTGGCCCACGCGGTAAAGGGTGGGTTCCTGAAGGATGTCGCACCCGGAGCGGTTTTCAAAGCCTGGAAAACGCCGGACGAAATGCGCGCCGCCGTCGCCTCCGGCTCCATGGGAGCGGTGGTGATGCCGAGCTACGGCGTCGCCAATCTCCATAATCGCGGTCTCGGCCTCGGGCTGTTGAACGTGCTGACCACGGGCCTGCTCTATATCGTTTCGAAAGACGGGACGCTGAACTCCCTGCAGAGCCTTTCCGGCAAGACGCTCGCTTTGCCGTTCAAGAACGACATGCCCGATTTCGTGCTGCGCCGCCTTGTTGCCGAAAACGGCCTGAAGCCCGGCGACATCACGCTGGAATATGCCGCCTCGCCGCCGGAAGCCGTGCAATTGCTGCTGACGGGACGGGTGGATGCCGCCCTGCTGAGCGAGCCGGCCGCGGCCGCCGTGCTCATCAAGGCGAAGTCCTTTTTCATGACCGTCCATCGCACCATCGATATCCAGCGGGAATGGGCGAAGGTGGCCGGCAAGGCTGAAATTCCGCAGGCTGGCCTCGCCTTGACATCGCCGGTCCAGCAAAAACTCGGCAGGGCCGGCATCGAGGCTTTGCAGGGCGCCGTGGAGACGGCGCTTGCCAGCGCCATGGCCGATCCGAAGGCGGCGGCCGCTGCGGCCGCCGATGCCTTGGGTTTCCCGCCGGAAATCATCGCGGCCTCCTTCCCGACAAGTCATCTTTGCGCCTTGAAGGCGAGCGCTGCGCGCGCCGATCTCGAGGCATTCTACGATGAGCTTGCCAGGGCCGACCCGGCAATCATCGGCGGCCGGCGGCCGGATGACGGGTTTTATCTGGTGTAGCAGGCATGAACCGCATTCTCGAAAGTCTTGGCTGGATGGGCCGCTATCTGTGGGCGGGCTGGGCCGGGCTTTCAGGCATTTTCTGTTTTCTCGCCGCCTGGCAGGCCGGGCATGAGATTTATGGCTCCTTCATCCTGCCTTCGCCGGGAGAGACCTTCACGGCAATGGGGCTTCTGGCGGCGCGGCCGGATTTCTTCGCCATCCTGTCGCAGAGCGCCGTCAGGGCTCTGACCGGCTTTTCCATCGCCGCCGGCATCGGCACGGTGGCGGGCGTGCTGGCGGGTTATTCCTTCGCGGCCATGCGGTTGATGAAGCCTGTCGTCACCGTTCTGCTCGGCGTGCCGCCCATCGGCTGGATCGTGCTGGCGCTCATCTGGTTCGGCTCGTCCGGCGGCACGGCTGTCATGACCGTCATCATCGCCTCGGCTCCCGTGTCCTTTGCCGGTGCGCTGGAAGGTGTCGCCAAGCGGGACCGTCAGCTGGAGGTGATGGCGCAGGCTTTCGGCGCTCCGTGGTTTTACCGGCTGCGCACCGTCACCATGCCGCATGTGCTCTCCTACCTCTTCCCGGCCTGGACGACGACGGCGGGAAGCGCCTGGAAAGTAACCGTCATGGCCGAGCTCCTTTCGAATTCAGGCGGCATTGGCGGCGAATTGGCCACCGCACGCGCGCTGTTCGACATCGCACAGGTCAGCGCCTGGCTCACCATCACCGTCGCGCTGGCGCTGCTCACCGATTACGGCCTGCTGCATCTGCTGCGCGAGGCGCTGGAACGCTGGCGCGCCGCCGGGTTGCCATGGGGTGTCAAGCGATGAGCGACCGTTCCATCCTGCGTTTCGAACATGTCGGCCACGCCTTTCTCGGCCGCAGCCTGTTCGAGAATTTCGATCTCGGCATAGCGCCGGGGGAAACCGTGGCGCTGCTCGGCCCCTCCGGCAGCGGCAAGACAACAATTTTACAGATCGCAGCTGGTATCATCGATCCTGTTCGTGGCTGCGTGCACCGCCATTATCGCCGGCAGGGTCTGGTGTTTCAGGAGCCGAGGCTGCTGCCGTGGATGACGCTTATCGACAATATCGCCTACGGCCTTGCGGCGGCCGGCATGCCGAAACGGGAGCGGCGCGAAAGAGCGGGCCTTTTTGCGCTGGAGGTCGGTCTGGAGGCGGCGGATTTCGGTAAATATCCGGTGGAACTCTCCGGCGGCATGCGCCAGCGCGCTGGCGTGGCGCGGGCGCTCGCCGTGGAGCCGGACATGCTGTTTCTGGATGAGCCCTTCAGCGCCGTCGATGTCGGCTTGCGCCGTCATTTGCAGGAGCTTCTGGTCGGCGCCGCCCGTCGGCGCGGTTTTTCCACCCTTCTCGTCACCCATGATCTTCATGAGGCGTTGCTTGTTGCCGATAGGCTGATCGTGCTCTCCGGCGTCGATGGCCGAGTCATTGCCGCGCATAAGCCCGCGGGTTCGCCGGGCCGGCGCATGGCGCGTGCGGTTTTCGACGAAGCGGAGCGCCTGTCCGAGAGCCCGGCTTTCGCCGAATTATTTTCAGCAAGGGAGCGGGTGCGATGAGGCAGCCCCCCATCCTTTCCGAAGCCCTGCGGCTGTTTTTCCCTCTGGCCGCCCTGCACGGCGCGGGCTGGCCCTTCCTGTGGATCGTCATCGGTGGTTATGCACTGCCTTTCGCCGATACGGTGCCTGCATCGCAATGGCACGCCCATGAAATGATCTTCGGCACCTATGGCATGGCGCTTGCCGGTTTCCTTGGCTCGGCGGTGCCGGAATGGACGGATACGAAGCCGGCGCAGGGACGAACGCTGCTTCATCTCGCCGGTCTCTGGCTGCCGGGCCGCCTTATCGGCCTTCTCGGGATGGAGGCATGGAGCCTGTTTGCAGGTTTTTTCGATCTCGCCTTTCTGCTCGCGCTCTCTGTTCTCATCGGCAGGGCGATGCTGGCGCGGCGCACGATGAAACACCTCGCGTTCCTTATCTGGCTTCTTCTGTTTACGGCGGCTGAAGCGGGTGTGCGTTATGCCTGGTGGAGCGGCGATCTCGAACTTGCATCCCGCTTGCTGGAGGCGGCGCTGTGCATTTTCACCGTGCTGTTTTCGCTTTCCGCCGCGCGTATCAATGTGGTTGTCATCAATCTGGCGCTCGATCCGAGCGGCGAGACCACGCCTTACCGGCCTCATCCCGGCCGCCAGCATATGGCAGGCGCCATGGTGACGCTTTACATGGCGGCGAAACTTTTCTTTCCGCAGAGCGATGTCTGCGCCTGGCTTTCGCTTGCGGCCGGCGCCGCCTTTTTCGACCGGCTGGCCGAATGGTTCATCGGGCGTGCCGTCTTTAAGACCGAGGTGCTGTTGCTTGGCCTCGGCAACGCCTTTGCGGGCGCGGGTTTTCTGGCGCTCGGCGCGACACGGCTCGGTTTTTCCGTCACGCCCGCCGCGGGGCTGCATCTGCTGTCGGTCGGGGCGCTGGGATGCGCCATCATGGCCGTCTTCATCATTGCCGGGCTGCGGCATACGGGCCGCAATCTGACGCATCTGCCATGGCAGGCGCATGCGGCCGCCCTTCTGATGGCGATGGCCGGTCTGGTCCGCATCCTGCCGGAATTCGATTTTGCCGCAACATTATCGCCCTATCACCATGGCCTCAGCGCCGTTTTGTGGGCGGCGAGCTTCGGGGTCTGGTTGCAGGGCTTTCTGCCTTTCATGCGCGCGCCTGGCATCGATGAGGCGGGGGCATGCGGATGAGAGAGACCTTGTCCAGCCGCGGCGACATCACTGTTCCGGCGAATTTGTTTATTTTTTCAGCAAAAGCACAATGTGAAATCAGTGGCTTAGAGGAGGGATATTGATGAATGTTAGTTTTAATAAATAATCAATAAAATCAAGTGGTTGAACATACTTTCTTTTTGGTCGATTATAACTCCAACCAAATAGGGAAACGCGAATATGCCTAAAATAGTCGCGCCTCAGCACGCAGATGAAAAGCCAAGCCGGACGAGGGAACTTGTGACCTTCGCCGTTCTGGCCTTCGGAATCTGGCCCATTCTGGCGGTCGGATTTGTCGGAGCCTATGGTTTTATTGTCTGGATGTTCCAGATCATTTACGGCCCGCCGGGGCCGCCCGGACATTGAGGGCGAGATGATGATGGAAGTCTCTCTCAGCCGGCGCGATTTCCTGCGCGGCGGGCAAAAAAATAGACCACGCATCTGTCCCCCCGGGGTCGCGTTGAGCGACCTCGCCGCGTGCAGCGGTTGTGCAAAATGCGTGGAGGCGTGTCCCACCGGCATCATTGCCATGGCGGACGGTTTGCCTTGCGTGGATTTCTCCGCCGGGGAATGCACCTTTTGCGGCAAATGCGCGGAGGCCTGTCCCGAGCCTGTCTTTGCCGCCCCCGCGGCACAGCGCTTCGATCATGTCATGGCGATCGGTGAGGGGTGTCTCGCCTTCGGCAATATCGATTGTCAGGCCTGCCGCGATGCCTGCCCGACTGAGGCCATCCGGTTTCGGCCCCGGCGCGGCGGCCCCTTCGTTCCGGAACTGCTGGAAAATGCCTGCACCGGTTGCGGGGCCTGCGTGTCCGTCTGCCCCGCCAGTGTGATCGAGATCAAAGAGAGAGCCACGGAGATGCAATATGCCTGAAAATACAGGCCGGTATCATGTTTCAAGCGCCGTGGTGGCGGTGATGCCGCAGATGCGGGACGCCGTGCTGGCAACGCTTTCAACGCTCGACAATGTCGAGGTTCATGGCGAGGGCAACGGCAAGATTGTCATCGTCATAGACGGCACGAGCACCGGCATGCTGGGCGATACGCTCACTTATATTTCGACACTCGACGGTGTGATTGCCGCCAACATGGTTTTCGAACACGTCGACACAGAGGAGACAAGCGGCGATGAGCAGCGAACTGACGCGGCGTGATCTATTGAAGGCCCATGCCGCCGGCATTGCGGCGGCAACGGCGGGCATTGCGCTGCCGGCCGCCGCCCAGCCGGTGCCGGGCGGGGTTTCCGCATTGCAGATCAAGTGGTCCAAGGCGCCCTGTCGTTTCTGCGGCACGGGCTGCGGCGTCATGGTCGGCGTCAAGGAAGGCAAGGTCGTCGCCACCCATGGCGACATGCAGGCGGAGGTCAATCGCGGCCTCAACTGCATCAAGGGCTATTTCCTGTCCAAGATCATGTATGGCAAGGACCGCCTGCAAACCCCGCTTCTGCGCAAAAAAGGCGGCGTCTACGCCAAGGACGGCGAGTTCGAGCCGGTGAGTTGGGATGAGGCTTTCGACGTGATGGCGCAGCAGTGCAAGCGCGTGCTGAAAGAGAAGGGGCCGACGGCCGTTGGCATGTTCGGCTCCGGCCAGTGGACGATCTTCGAAGGCTATGCGGCCACCAAACTGATGCGCGCCGGCTTCCGCTCCAACAATCTCGATCCCAATGCACGCCACTGCATGGCGTCGGCCGCTTACGCCTTCATGCGCACCTTCGGCATGGACGAGCCGATGGGCTGTTACGATGATTTCGAACATGCCGATGCCTTCGTGCTCTGGGGCTCGAACATGGCGGAGATGCATCCCATTCTGTGGACCCGCATTGCCGACCGGCGTCTGGGCTTCGACCATGTGAAGGTGGCTGTGCTTTCGACCTTCACCCATCGCAGCATGGACCTTGCCGATATTCCGATGGTCTTCAAGCCGGGCACGGATCTCGTCATCCTCAATTACATTGCCAACCACATCATCAAGACCGGGCGCGTCAACGAAGACTTCGTGAAGAACCACACGAAATTCGTGCGCGGTGTCACCGATATCGGTTATGGCCTGCGGCCCGACAATCCGGTGGAGATGAATGCCGCCAATTCCGCCGATCCGACCAAGACCGAAGCGATCGATTTCGAGACCTTCAAGGAATTCGTCTCCGAATACACACTGGAAAAGACCGCCGCTATGACCGGCGTGGAAGCCGGTTTCCTGGAGGAGCTGGCCGAGCTTTATGCGGACCCGAACCGCAAGGTCATGTCGCTGTGGACCATGGGTTTCAACCAGCATGTGCGCGGCGTCTGGGCCAACCAGATGGTCTACAACATCCATCTTTTGACCGGCAAGATTTCCGAGCCTGGCAACAGCCCGTTCTCGCTCACCGGCCAGCCCTCGGCCTGCGGCACGGCGCGCGAGGTGGGCACCTTCGCCCATCGCCTGCCGGCCGACATGACGGTGACCAACCCGGAACACCGCAAACATGCCGAGGAAATCTGGCGCATTCCGCACGGCATTATCCCGGAAAAGCCGGGTTACCACGCCGTGCAGCAGGACCGCATGCTGCATGACGGCAAGCTGAATTTCTACTGGGTGCAGGTCAACAACAACGTCCAAGCCGGTCCCAACACCAAGAACGAGACCTATCAGGGCTATCGCAACCCGGAAAACTTCATCGTTGTTTCGGATGCCTATCCGACCATCACGGCCATGAGCGCCGACCTTATCCTGCCCGCCGCCATGTGGGTGGAGAAGGAGGGGGCCTATGGCAATGCCGAGCGGCGCACCCATGTCTGGCACCAGCTTGTCGAGGCCTCGGGCGAGGCGCGCTCCGACCTCTGGCAGCTGGTGGAATTTTCCAAACGCTTCACCACGGATGAGGTGTGGCCGGCGGAGATACTGGACGCCAATCCCGCCTATCGCGGCAAGACGCTGTACGAGGTGCTCTTCAAGGACAGCGATGTCGGCAAATTCCCGTTAAGCGAGATCAGCGGCGAATACGAAAACCAGGAAGCAAAACACTTCGGCTTCTATCTGCAAAAGGGTCTCTTCGAGGAATATGCCGCCTTCGGGCGCGGCCACGGCCACGATCTGGCGCCCTACGATGCCTATCACGAGGTGCGTGGCATGCGCTGGCCGGTGGTGGATGGCAAGGAAACGCTGTGGCGTTACCGCGAAGGTTACGACCCCTATGTCAAGCCGGGCGAGGGCGTGAAATTCTACGGCAACAAGGACGGCAAGGCGGTCATCATCGCCGTGCCCTACGAGCCGCCGGCGGAATCCCCGGATGCGGAATTCGATACCTGGCTGGTGACGGGCCGCGTGCTGGAGCACTGGCATTCCGGCTCCATGACCATGCGCGTGCCGGAACTCTACAAGGCTTTCCCCGGCGCCCGCTGTTTCATGAATGCCGACGATGCGCGCAAGCGCGGGCTCAATCAGGGCGCGGAAATCCGCATCGTTTCGCGCCGTGGCGAAATACGCTCCCGCGTGGAAACGCGCGGCCGCAACCGCATGCCGCCCGGTGTCATCTTCGTTCCCTGGTTCGATGCCAGCCAGCTCATCAACAAGGTGACGCTCGACGCAACCGATCCCATCTCCAAGCAGACGGATTTCAAGAAATGCGCAGTCAAGATAGAGCCGGTCGCATGATCAGGAAACACGGATGGATGATCGCCGCTTTCGTCGTCGTGGCGCTGGCGACGGGGGCCGTTGCGCAGATGGTGCCGGAATTGTCTGGCCCGCGCGGCGATGCCATGCAGACCGAACCTGCGAAACCCCTGCCGAAATGGGTGATCGACGATTTCAGGCGCATGCGCGCCTATCCGGAGCAGCCGCCGGTCATCCCGCATTCGATCGACGGTTACCAGCTTTCGGTCAATGCCAACCGCTGTCTCTCCTGTCACAAGCGCGAATTCACGCAGGATTCCGGCGCGCCGATGATCAGCGTCACCCATTACATGACGCGCGAAGGCCAGATGCTGGCGGATGTTTCGCCGCGCCGTTATTTCTGCACGGCCTGCCATGTGCCGCAGGCCGACACACGGCCGCTCGTGCCCAACACCTTTCAGGACATGAGCGAAATGGGCGTCAAACCGGCGGGTAGCGAATGATGATCGCCCGTGTGAAAAAACTTCTCGCGTGGCTCTGGGCGGTTCTGACGACACCGGCCGGCACGCTCAGCCTCGCCTTTCTCACCCTTGGCGGTTTCGTCGGCGGGGTCATGTTCTGGGGCGCCTTCAACACCGCACTCGAAATGACCAACAAGGAAGCCTTCTGCATTTCCTGCCACGAGATGCGCGCCAATGTTTATGAGGAACTGACCCGGACGGTGCATTTCTCCAACCGCTCCGGCGTGCGCGCCTCCTGTCCGGACTGCCATGTGCCGCATGAGTGGACGGACAAGATCGCCCGCAAGATGCAGGCCTCGAAGGAGGTCTGGGGCAAGATTTTCGGCACCATCGATACGCGCAAGAAGTTCCTCGACAAGCGGCTGGAGCTTGCCCAGCACGAATGGTCCCGCCTGAAGGCCAATGACAGTCTGGAATGCCGCAACTGCCATTCCTCCGCCGCCATGGACTTTACCAAACAGACACAGCGCGCCGCCGATATTCATTCCAAATATCTGCTGACGGGCAAGGCCACCTGCATCGATTGCCATAAAGGCATCGCTCATGAATTGCCCAATATGGAAGGCATAGACCCCGGCTGGAAAATGCCGCCGGCGCTCAACGACCAGCCGGGGCCGACGGCCTCTGCCGTCGACGACCTTAGACGTGCGATGACGGATGTGCATTGGAACGTTTTCTGATCGCCTGAAAAAGAAGCCGTGCATCCCTTCGGGCGCACGGCGTTTTCGTCAGTAGAACCGGATCGCGGCTGTCGCGACGATCCGGTTGCCAATATGTCTGTGGCTTAGCCGATCTTCACATTGTCATCGCGCTTGATGGCGATGATGGTCGAGCGCGGCAGTTTGCCTTCGCCATCCGGGAAGGGGGCGTCGGGGTGCTGGATGCCGACGAAGTGGGTGCGCTTGTCGCCGGACCATGTCTGGCCGGTGACTTCGGAACCCTTCGGGGCGGTGAGGAAGCGCTCGATACGGCCGGTGGCCGGGTCGCCCGCCAGCATCTGGTTGTTGCCCTGGCCGGCGAAGTTACCTTCATTGGTGTCCTCGCCATCGGTCTGGATCCACAGCAGACCGGTGCTATCGAACATCATGCCGTCAGGCGAATTGAACATGTTGCCTTCGTTGATGTTCGAAGAACCCGCATAGGCGTCCTTGTGAACGGAAGGGTTGCCGGCCATGCAGAACAGGTCCCACTTGAACTTGCCGTCCGCATGGTCGTCATTTTCCGGATACCAGCGCACGATCTGGCCGTATTCGTTCTTTTCGCGCGGGTTGGCGGCATTGATCGCCATGGCGTCGCCGCCGGCATTGGCGCGCAGCTTGCCGTCCTTCATTTCGCCACGGCGGCTGTTGTTGGTCAGCGCGCAATAGGCTTCGATGGCGACCGGATTGATGGCGACCCATTCCGGTCGGTCCATCGTCGTTGCGCCCACCTTGGAAGCGGCCTGACGGGTGAAGACGCAGATTTCGTCGATCTTCATGCCGGTGGTTTCAGGCGTCAGGGCGAGCCATTCACCAGCGCCGTCGTCGGAGAATTTCGCGACGTAAAGCGTGCCTTCGTCGAGCAGCTTCGAGGTGTCGCCGCCCGGCACGTAAATGCCGTTGGAGACGAATTTATAGAGGAACTCGCCACGCTCGTCGTCACCCATGTAAACGACGACACGGCCATCGCGGGCGATGACCACGGCGGCGTTTTCGTGCTTGATGCGGCCAAGCGCGGTGCGCTTGATCGGGGTGGAGGAGGCGTCCGAAGGATCGATCTCGACCACGTAACCGGCGCGGCGCGGCTCGTTGGGGTTCTTGGCAACGTCGAAACGCGCGTCGAATTTCTCATAGGCGTAGCGCGTCTCGGCGACGATGCCGTAACGCTTGTAGTCGTCAGGCAACTTGAAGGCGGCGTCGGTGGTGCCGAAATAGCCGTTGAAGTTTTCTTCGCAGGTGAGATAGGTGCCCCACGGCGTGCGGCCGGCGCCGCAATTGTTGAAGGTCCCGAGACAGTCGACACCCTTCGGGTCGGCGGCGGTCTTGACGAGATCGGAGCCTGCGGCCGGGCCGGAAAGCTTCATCGGCGTATTGTGGTGGATACGGCGGTTGAAGGGGCTGTCGAGAACGATCTTCCAGCCATCCTTGTCTTCCGCGACTTCCATGACGGTGACGCCCTGCATGTTCTGCAGGATCTTCACGTCGTCGGCCGTCTTCGGATTGCCCTTGTCAGTGTGCGGCAGGTTGATTTCGGGGTTCACATATTCATGGTTGACGGCGATCAGCTGGTGGCTGCCGACCACGAAGAGTTCCATGCCGTCGGTGTTTTCGCCGAAGACCTTGTCGGAGTTTTCAACGCTGACGCCCTTGGCGGGGTCGAGATCGGGAACGTTGGAGAACAGCGGCTGGCCCCATTTCGCCAGCGGCTTCCAGTTATAACCTTCCGGGACATGGATGGTGTTGTCGGTGGCGGCGGCAACCGGCTTGAAGGGGAAACGGCCGACGGCGGCTTCCTGCGCTTCGGCCGAGGTGCTGCTCATCAGGTTGCCGAGCGTGCCCATGGCGGCCGCGGCCGAACCGAAGGCAAGCACGCCGCCGAGAAAGCCGCGGCGGGAAATCGCGGTTTCGACAACGCGGTCGAAATCGGTTTCGGCCGGCGGCGGGTTCTGCAGTTCGTCCCACTCGTCCCAGGACAATTTGCTCGTATCGATGTCGGTCATAGTCTGTCTCCACCGTTGCTTGTTTGGAATCATTCCAGCAAGGTGCCTACCGTCCGAATATTTCATTCGGATGACGGAAAGGGCAGTATCGGCGGTCATTTTCCCTGCGCCGGGGCGGCGTTTTTCGTCAGCGCCCGATCAGGATGCGGGTGACAAGAAAGCCGTCGAAGCGGCAGAAACGGAAGGGAATCTCCGTTCCCCTGCGCCATTCGCCTATGTCGGCGGTCAGCCGCAGCGAGGCCGAGCCGTTGTCGTCGAAGCCGGATAATTCCGCCGCCTCGAAAAAGAAAAACCGTTTCACTGTCGGATAAAGCGCCTTGAACAGGCTTTCCTTGGCCGAAAAAATCAGGCCGGTCATGAAGGGGTCTATGACGTTGCCGAGGTTGTGGCGTTCATGCGCCGTCAGGGCCTGCGCGGCGATATCGCAGGCTTCCTCTTCAGTCAGGAGCCTTTCGATATCGATGCCGATGCCGCGGAACCGCCCCGAAGAGCCGGCAATGGCAATCGCCCGCTCATGGCTGTGGGAAATCGCGCCGATCACGCCTTCGGGCCAGATCGGCGCGCGGTCCTCACCCATACCGGGAAAGCTGGAGCGGCCGGTGAGACGGCGGATGGCTTCGGCCGCGCATCTGCGCCCGGCGATGAACTCCGCCTTGCGTTTGGGCAGGGCGTGTAAAAGCTGCGGCGGCAAGGGAGGGACCTCGCCGCCGCAACCCTCATCGGCGCTGTAATGAAGGGTGAGGCAATGGCAATCGCAGCTGTCGTCCGGCCAAGGCCAGATGGCCTCCGGTGGATCGCCGGAGACGGCTTTGCGATGAAACGCCGTTGCAATGGCCATGTCCGTCACCTTCATCCAGCGGCCTAGATCATGCGCTCACGCTTTTCGCCATCCCGCGTCTGTTCAGGCCGCAAGCGTTGCGCCGCCATCGACGACGATCTGCTGCATCGTCACGTGGCCTGCCTGATCGGAGGCGAGGAACAGCACCGTATCGGCGATATCGTCCGGCCTCGCGATCTTGCCGAGCGGAATGCCGAGCTTGAACTGATCGGGCAGGCCGGCGACCAGCCGGTCCTTGCCGGAAGGATCGCTCAACATGCCGGCAAGCATCGGCGTATCGGTGGAGCCGGGGGAAACGACATTGCAGCGCACGCCATAAGGCGCAAGCTCAAGGGCGGCGCAATGGCTGAGGCTGACCAGCGCCGCCTTGGAAGCGCAATAGGCCATCATGCCGATGCGCGGCACGACGGCGGCATTGGAGCCGACATTGACGATGGCGCCGCGCCCCTGCCGCTTGAAGGTGCCGCTCCATTGCCGCAGCATATAGAACGGCCCGGCGGCATTGACATCCATGCAGGCCTTCCAGTCCTCTGGCGTCAGGCTTTCGCTGTCGCCGAGCCGTAAAATTCCGGCGGCATTGACCAGAATATCGAGCCCGCCCCATTCGCTCTCTATCGCCTTGCAGGCCGTCTCCACCGCCGCCGCGTCAGTGATGTCGAGCGCGATCTGGCGGAAGGGGGCCTCCGCCGTGTCAGCCAGAAGGTCGAGGCCGATGACCTCGGCCCCTTCCTCGATGAAACGTTCGGCGATGCGGCGGCCGATGCCCTGGGCCGTGCCCGTCACCAGCACGCGCCGTCCGGTAAATCTCTGTTGCGTCATCTTGTCCGTCCGCTCAGGCTGCGAGCCGCTTTTCTTCGATCAGCGTCCACCAGGCGGAAAGTGTCGGCACACGGGCCAGCTCATCGAAGCCGACGGTGACACCGCGCTCCTTCAATTCGCCGGCGAGCTTCATCACCTGCAGCGAATCCAGCCCGTAGAAGATCAGGTTTTCATCGGGGTCGATATCGCTTTCATCCTCCACCATCTGCAGGACGCGGGCTTTCAGCCATTCGCGGGTGCCGGTGGCCTCGCCTGCGCCGACAAGGCTTGCGGTGTCGATCACCACGCCGCAGCGCGTCGCCACATATTGCAGCGCCATGCGGTGTTCGGCCTCGGAAAAATCGGCGACACCGTCACCGATCATGAAGGGCTGAATATCCTTCATGAAGGCTTCAACCGCCGTCATCATGCAGCCGATATGGGCGTAAACGCCGCCGACGATGATCTGGTCGCGGCCCCAGCCTTTCATGCGCTCAGCAAGATCGGAACGCTGGAAGGCGCTGTAGCGCCATTTGGTCAAAACCACGTCGTCGGGCGTCGGCGCGAGCTTGTCGACCACCTTCTGCAATTCGGGATCGACGACAGTAAGACCCGGTCCCCACATGTCGTTCAGCAGCGCGCGGTCGCCGGGCGGCTGGTTATGCGGCTGGGCGGTATAGATGACCGGCACGCCGTTCTGAACGGCCCATGCCTTCACCTTGGCGAGATTGTCGATGAGGGCCGTGATCAACTTGCCGTCCGCCTCGTAGAACCGCAGGAAATAACGCTGCATGTCGTGGATGAGAAGCACGGCGCGTTTCGCATCGGGCTGCCATTTTGTCTTGTTGGCCGGAAAGCTCGCGGCGACCGGCATCGGATAGTCGGAAATGGTGGGGATCGTCATGATGACCTCGGTTTTTTGCTGCGCCGGCTCGGGCGGCGCGTAATCTTTGGAATTGGGGACGCCCTTTTGAGCGTCCCTTTCGGTTGGCGCTGCCTGTCAGGCGCTGATGGCGACGGGGGCCATCAGCAGGTCGCGCAGGCGCTTCTTGTCGATCTTGCCGACGGCGGTGAGCGGCATGGCCTCGATGAAGCGCACGCGGTCCGGCAGCTTGTAATCCGCGACGCCGAGACCGGCGAGATGCTGGCGGATGGCCGGCGCCCTAAGCGCGGGATTGCGCGACACGACGAAGACGCAGCTTTTTTCGCCGAGAAGTTCGTCCTGCATCGCCACCAACGCCGCGTGCGTCACATCCGGATGCCGCAGGATCAGGTTTTCCACCTCTTCCGAGGCGACCTTTTCGCCGCCGCGATTGATCTGGTCCTTCACCCGGCCAACGACCCGCAGATAACCTTCGGGCGTGCGCTGCACGACGTCGCCGGAATAATAGAAGCCGTCCTTATCGAAGACCCGGGCGCTGTGTTCGGGGGCGCGGTAATAGCCCCGGAACGTGTAGGGACCACGGGTCGCCAGCATGCCGGCTTCGCCCTCGGGCACGTCGTTGCCGTCCTCGTCAACGATGCGGATTTCGTCGTCCGGGCTGATCGGCCTGCCTTGCGTGGTGAAGACGATATGGTCGGGGTCACCGAAGCGGGTGTAGTTCACCAGACCTTCCGCCATGCCGAACACCTGCTGCAGATCGCAGCCCAGCACCTCCGGCACCTGGCGGGCGAGCGCTTCGGCGAAGCTTGCGCCCCCAACTTGCAGGAGCTTGAGGGATTTCAGCCGTTCGCGATGGGCGGGAGCCGCCTGCAGCCACAGCGCCACCGCCGGCGGCACCAGCGGCACAATGTCAACGCGATGTTTTTCGATCAGATCGAAGCAGGCAAGCGGCTCCGGATTGGCGGCCATGACCACGGCACCGCCGGCGTGGAACACCCCAAGCGCGCCGGGTGAGCTCATCGGGTAATTATGCGCCACCGGAATGGCGCAGAGGAAGCGGGTCTGCGGCGACAGTTCGCAAATCTCCGCGCTGGCCCGGGCGCTGTAGTCGTAGTCGTTATGCGTCCGGGGGATCAGTTTCGGCGTTCCGGTGCTGCCGCCGGAAAGCTGGAACAATGCCACCTCATCGGCGGCGGAAGGGGCGTAAGCCGGTGGATTTTCGGCCGGGGCGGCCAGCTTCTGCTCCAGGCTGCGCTGCGGATCGGTTTCGCCGAGCAGCAGGGTCACGGCAAGCTTTGGAGAGACCGCCTTCAGCGCCTCCACAAATGTGTCATCGGCGAAAAGCTCGTGGCTGCGTGAGGCGATCACCAGCTTCGGCGCGATCTGCTCCGCATAGGAGGTCATTTCCAGTCGGCGATGGCTGAAAAGCGCATTGACGGGGGCGGCGCCGATTTTGATGAGCGCGAAAAAGACGAGATAGAACTCGGCTATGTTCGGCAATTGCACCAGCGCCGTATCACCCCTGCCGATGCCTGCGGCGGAGAGATGTCCGGCCAGATTGGAGGATTGCCGGTCGAGGTCGGCGTAGCTGAAACGACGGTCGCCGCAGATCAGCGCTGTGGCGTCCGGCCGGCGCTCCACCTGTTCGGCGAGAATGCCGCTCAGCGGCCGGTCGATCCAGTAGCCGCGTTCGCGGTATCGGCGAACGAAATCCTCGGGCCAGCGTTGGAATTCGATTGTCATGGTTTGTCCCTGGAAAAATTAGGCCGCAAGACCGCAGGCGTTCAGCATGGTCTTGAGCTTGGTCTGCACCTCGGCCCATTCGGATTCGGGCTCCGAGGCCTCCACGATGCCCGCGCCGGCGAAGAGCCGCACGGTTTCCCGCTGCACGGTGCCGCAACGGATCGTCACCACCCATTCGCCATTCCCTTGCGAATCCGTCCAGCCGACCATGCCGGTGAAGAGGCCGCGCTCGAAAGGCTCGACGAAGCGGATGAGGCGATGGGCGCGCTCGGTGGGGAAGCCGCAGACGGCTGGCGTCGGGTGCAGCAGGCAGGCAAGCTGCAGCGCATTGGTTTCCGGATCGGCGAGACGGCCTTCGATGCGGGTCGAAAGATGCCAGAGCGCCGCCGTATTGATGAGGGAGGGTTTTTCGGGAACATCGAGTTCCGCGCAGACCGGCGAAAGCAGCGAGCGGATATCCTCGATGACGAGGCTATGCTCGTAATGATCCTTTTCCGAGGCCGAGAGCCGATGCGCATTGGCCTTGTCCGCCGCCGGATCGACCATGCGTTTTGCCGATCCCGCCAGCGGGTTCGAGGTGATTTTCTCGCCCTGCTTGCGAATAAGAAGTTCCGGGCTGACGCCGATCAGGTCGCCGCCATCGGGCAGCGGAATGCGGAACTGGTAACCTTCGCGGTTCTGTTTGGCCAGACTCGCCAGCAATCTTTCGACATTGACCTCGGAGGCGAAAGTCAGTTCACGCATGACGGAAAGCACCGCCTTGCGGACTTCGGAACGGCGGAAATTGACGATGGCATGTTCGACGGCATGCTTGAAACCGCTCTCGTCCGGCAGGCTGTTCTGGCCGACAAGTGCAGGCATGGCCGAATCGGCGACGATCGGCTCCGCATCCTTGGAATTCCATTCATAGTTGTATGGGATATATAGGCATGAGGGTTCGCTGACATCGAAGGGGATCGCGCCGATGGCGATTGGGTTCTCCTGTCCCTCCCGCTGCGCACGCTCGAACGCGCCGGCCAGTGCCTGCTGCAGCGGGCTGGCAATGTCTTCGCCGCCGCGGGCAGGAATCGCTATCTTTTCGCGAATGCCCTTGGCGCGCAATTGCCCGTTGCCGGACGTAAACAGAAATTCTCTATTAAATTCAGTAATTTCGTCGGATTCGACGTCATTCGTCCTGAGTGCTCCCGTTTTCATGGGATGCCTCCTGTGCGAGTGGTTGACGATGGCTTATACTTGAGTATGCTAATCATGTTTTGTCAACCGGTACAAACTCACATGCTAAATTTAACCCCGATGCAGGTGGCCTATTGGGTCGGCCGCGAGGCGGATGGAATACTCGGGAAAGTTACGCCGCATCTTTACCTCGAATTCGACGGGCAGGCGGTGGATGCGGAAAAACTGGCCGTTGCCGTGGAAAGGCTCTGCCGGCGTCACCCCATGCTGAGCCTCAGGATCGATGCTGAAGGGCTTCAGTCCGTCGATCCTGCCGGCCGGCCGCTCCGCCTCGATGTGGAGGACATGGCCGCGCTTGATTCGGAGGCGCTTGCACGCCGTCTTGAGGCGAAGCGCGAGGAATGGAGCCATCGCCGGGCCGATTTACGCATTGCCGCACCGGCGGCGATCTCGCTCAGCCTGTTGCCGGGGGGACGTTGCCGTCTGCATGTGGACACAGACATGCTGGCCGTCGATCCGGCCAGCGTGCGGATGGTGATGGAAGACCTTGCCCGTTTTTACGAGACGGCGTCAGGCGCAGCCGAAACCCGGACTTTCGAACCGGTAACCCCGTCGTTTTTCGACTGGGCGGAACGTCTAATGTCCGATCCGGACTTGAGGGGCCTGCGCGAAAGGGACCGCCTGTGGTGGCGGCAACGGCTTGCCGATGTTCCGGACGCGCCGCCGCTGCCGTTTCTGTCCGATGACCCCTTGCGCGCCGTTCACACGGACCGGATCGCCACGCTGCTTTCAGCGGCGGAGCGCGGCAGTCTGGAGCGGACAGCGCGGCGTTTTTCCGTGACGACGTCGACCCTTCTGCTCGGTGTTTTCGCACTGGCGCTGTCGCAGGCGTCGGGCGCGGAAAAATTCCGGCTTTCCGTGCCGGGTTTCTGGCGCGCGCCGCTGGTGGAAAGGGTCGATGAGATCGTCGGCGAGTTTTCCAACGTGCTCGTGCTCGGCGTCGATATCAGGCCTGAAGAAATGCTTGAAGCGCTGCTTGGTCGGCTGTTCGATGAGATGAACGGGCTTCTCGCACACCAGTCCTATCCGGGTGTCAGCGTGATGCGCGATCTCTCCCGCCAGCGCGGTGGTTTGCAGACCTCGCCGGTGGTTTTCACCGCCGGGGTCGATCTTCCGGGCGGGGAGCTGTTTTCGGAACGGGTCGGGCGGGTGTTCGGTCCGATGGTCCACACCGTCTCGCAGGGGCCGGGGGTGGCGCTGGATGCGCAGGTGGCGGCGTTGGATGGCGGGTTGCTGATCAACTGGGATGTGCGGCTCGATGCGCTGCCGGAACGCTGGCTGCGCGCCCTGTTCGAAACCTACGTCACTCTTCTCCGCCGGATTGCGGAAAGCCCCGATCTCGCTTGCGAAAGCGTGGAGCGATTGGTCGCGCAGCGGTCGGAAACGGCAGCCGAGGCAAAAGGAAAACCCATGGAACGTCCCCTCTCACCCCTGCAACAGGCCTATCTGCTCGGGCGTGGCACCCATCTGCCGCTGAGCGGCGTGGCGATGCAGGAGTTCCGCGAATATCGCGGCGATATCGACCCGGAACTGCTGCGGTCGCGGCTTGCCGCGATGGTCGCGAGACATGAAAGCCTGCGCACCCGCATCGATGAGCGACGGCTGGTGCAGATGGTTGCCGATGAGCCGAAGATCAATCTCGATCTCGTCGATCTTTCGGCCCTGTCTCTTTCGCAAGCCGAGGCAAGGATCGACACGGTGCGACGGGATTTTTCCCATGCACATTTCGATCTCGCAGCCTCGCCATGGCAAGTCACGGTGTTTCTTATGCCGGATGCAGGGCCGACGGGGCATAAGATCGTGGTCTTCCTGCGTTTCGACGCGCTTATACTTGATGGACGGGCCATTGCCAGCCTCGCGGCGGAACTCTTCGATGGCGTCGTGCCGCCGGAAGCCGCCGCAACGGCCGAAACGCCGAAGGAGGATATTTCGGCGGCCCGTTCCGGGGATGCCGCCTATTGGGCTGAAAAGTTGAAAGATGCCGAGGTGCCCTCGCAACTGCCGTGGAAAGCACCGCTCGAAACCATTCCCACCTCGCGTTACAGCCGCCAGAGCCTGACTGTCGAAAAACAGCGTTTCACCGCCTTTTCACGCATCGGTGCGAAAGAGCGGCTGTTCAAAAATTCGGCGCTGACGGCCGTTATCCTCGATGTGCTCTCGCTCTGGCTCAACGAAGGCGCGCTCGTCGTCGGCATTCCCGTCGCGCCGCAGGTGGAAGGCGCCTTCGCCAACCGCTCCAGCTTCATCGCCGTCCAATGGGATGCGGCCAGGAATAGCTTTGCGGAGCGGGCGGCGGGCCTCCAGACGGATGTGCTGGAAGGGCTGAACCATCTCGCCTTTTCGGGTATCGATCTCAATCGTGTACTTCTCAATGCCAATCCGGGCGGGCTCGCCTTGCCGGTGGTGATCACCAACGGTCTGACCTGGCCGACGCTTTCATCCGAATCGACGATGCAATGGACCGGCGGGCTTACCCAGACGCCACAGGTGGCGCTGGATTTCCGCTTTTCGCAGAATCCGCAGGGCGATCTCGTGCTCGATATCGACTATGCCGAGCAGGCGATCGATGCGGCGATGGTGGCGGATATTCTCGCCGCCATCGAGCGTGCGATTGCCTGGATCGCCAATAACGGCGCTTTCTCCTTCAACGCACGCGATATTGTCGACCTGTCCCACTACCGGCTGAACGGCGACGAGAGAAACTTCGCCTGCCCGCCATTTCTGGAACGGATCGCCGGCCATCTTTTCGAGGGCGACCCGTCGCGCACGGCGCTCGTCAGCGGCAAGCGACGTATCTCCTATGGCGAACTCGGTCAGATGGTGGCAGGGGCGATGGCGGGCCTTAAGGCGCGCGGCATCGGCCGCGGTGATGTCGTGGCCGTGTGCCTGCCGCGCAGCCCGGAACATACGGCCATCACGCTCGCCGTAGCGCTGATGGGTGCGGTCTGGGTGCCGGTCGATGCCGGCTCGCCGGAAGATCGCCTGCGCTATCTGCTGACCAATTGCCGCCCGGCGATCATCGTCGCCCGCAGCGTTCCGCAGGGTTTCGACGCTGTCGATCCGGCGGCGCTTCTGTCCGCGCCCGCACCGGCTGGCGCACCCGTTACCATGGCGGAGGTGGCGGCGCTCTCCCAAAGCGAGGAGCCTGCTTACTATCTCTATACCTCCGGCACGACAGGCAAACCGAAATGCGTCGTGCTTTCCAACCGCGCCACGGCCAATGTCATCGGCAGCACGCTTGCGGAATGGGCGGTGACGGATAGCGATGTGTTCATCTCCGTCACGCCACTTCATCACGACATGTCCGTCTTCGATGTTTTCGGTGCGCTCGTCGCAGGAGCGACGCTGGTGCTGCCGGAACCGGGCGAGGAAAAGGATGCTGTGCGCTGGAACGAGCTGGTGGCCGAACATGGCGTCACCCTCTGGTGCTCGGTGCCGGCCATCCTGGAAATGCTTCTCGCCTGCCGCCGTGGCGACCAGCTTGCGTCGCTGCGGCTCGTGGCGCAGGGCGGCGATTACATCAAGCCGATGATTATCGAAGAACTTCGCCGGCTGAAGCCCGGCCTGCGGCTGATATCGCTCGGCGGCCCGACGGAAACCACGATCTGGAGCATCTGGCACGAGATCGTTGCGGAAGATGTGGCGGCCGTGCCCTATGGCCAACCGCTGCCCGCCAATCGTTACTTCGTCCTCAACGATCAGGGCGGCCATTGCCCGGCCGGTGTCGTTGGCCGCATCCATACGGCCGGCGTGAATGTCGCCATCGGTTATCTCGAAGATGGCGCGATTACCCAGACGGATTTCGTGACGGTTGCCGATCCGGAAGGAAACCCCGTGCGGGCCTTCCGCACCGGAGACCGGGGCCGTTACCGGCCGGATGGCAAGATCATGTTTGCCAGCCGCGTCAATGGTTACGTCAAGGTGCGCGGCGTGCGCGTTTCTCTGCCGGATGTGGAAAACGAGCTTATCCGCCATCCTTCCATCCAGCGCGTTCTGGTGGTGGATTACGGCGTCGAACAAAAGGGCGAGGCGGCCATCGGCGTGCTTTACGTCGTTGCACCGGGCCTTGATCTGTCGACCGCCGATCTGCGCAATTTTGCCCGCCAGCATCTGCCGGAATCGCATGTGCCCGGCCGGTTTCTCAAGGTCGACGATCTGCCGCTCTCGGCCAATGGCAAGCCGGATCGCCGTCGCGCCCGTGAATTGCTGACCGGTGCTGCGGAAGCGGCAAAAATCTCCGCCCCTGCGGCTCCCGCCGTCGATCAGGGCGACCGCCGGGTGCTGGATATCTATCTCGGCGTGCTGGGTAAAAAACCGGCTAATGTGGATGCGAACAGCGACCTGCTGGCGCTCGGTCTTCTGCCTTCGCATCTGAAAACCGTCTCGGCTGAAATCCGCACTGCCTTCGGCGTGGAGCTCACACCGCAGCAGCTTTTGCGGTGCCGCAACGCCAGACAGGTGACTTCGCTCCTGGCCGCCCGGGCGGCGTGAACCCAATCATTTCGGGCGGCACTTCGCGCCCGATAACGGAAATTGTGCAAGGAAAAACAGATGGCGCATATCGATCCTGCCGGCGGCTGGCTTCCACTGACGCAGCCGCAACTCGATTTCTGGGAGGAGTTTTCCTTCCATCCCGACGAACCGGTTTCCACCGTCGCCCATTACATCGATCTTTCCGGTGCGGTGAATGAAAGCGCGCTCATCGAGGCGATCAAACGCACCATGCGCGAATCCGAAGTCCTGTCGATCCGTTTCCGCATCGGCGAGGACGGCGAGACGCCGCAGCAATGCTGCGACCCAAACCGTACCCCGGTGGTGGAACTTGTCGATCTCCGCGGCGATTCCGCTCCTCTGGAAGAGGCGCTGCGGCGCATGAACGCGGATGTGGAAGCAAGGCTCGATCTCAGAACCGACAGGCTTTCGGCGCAGCTGCTCTACCGTATCGCCGACGATCGTTATCTCTGGTACATCCGCGCCCATCATATCGTCGTTGATGGTTATGGCCTGACGCTGGTCGAGCAGCGCTGCGGCCAGCTTTACGGGCACTATTGCGGCAAAGGCGAAGCGGGTCCGGATTTCCACCCCTTCGGCGATTTCCTTGCCGAAGAGGATGCCTACAAGCAAAGCAGGCGTTTTGAAAAGGACCGCGATTTCTGGGCGGCCTATCTTGCCGCACCCGCCGATCTGCCGGTGCTGGACAAGGATTGCGAGGACTATGGCGGCGGTGGCCTGCATACGGACGCGGCCTTGCCGCAGGGTTTCAGCACGCGGTTGCAACAGGTGGCCGGCGCAACGGAGATAGGCTGGCCGGACCTTCTGGTGCTGCTATCCGGCCTTTATCTCCACCGTGTCCTGCCGCGGCCGGATCGCGATGTGCTGACCTTGTGGCTGCCCTTCATGAGCCGTTGGGGCAGCGTCGGCGCGCATATGCCGGCCATGCTCGTCAATATTTTGCCCTTCCATCTCACCATCGAGCCGGGAGAGAGCCTCGGCGCATTTCTCACGCGCAACGCCGCCAATCTGCGAAAGCAGCGCCTGCATGGCCGCTACCGCATCGAGCAGATCGCCGCCGACCGGGAAATCCCGAAGGGCCGGCGCTTCTTCTTCTCGCCGCTCATCAATGTCCTGCCCTTCAGCGCGCCGGTCTTTGCCGGGCTTACCGTTGTCAGGCACATCCTCGCCAACGGTCCCGGCGACGGTTTCAACCTGACCTTCCGTGGCGAAGATGACGGCAGCGAGCTGAACCTGCATATCGATGCGGATTCGGCGCTGACGCAAGCGGAGGATTTCGCCCGTTACCGCGAGGAACTGCCATTGTTCCTCGATGCCATGCTGCGCGAGGAGGCGCTGACGCTTGCGGCGGAGGAGGCGTCCACGGCGTTCCGTCTGGCGGTTTGAGGGGAAGGCCGATAACGCTTCCCCTATACTCCACGTCATCCTCGGCCTTGTGCCACTACTGTCCGGTTTAAATTTGCGGCTATTGGAAGGCCATCTGGTTTTGGTTTGTGGGTTTGTCTGGTGGCGGGTTGAGAAGCCGATCGGTGCGTCGCCGGTGCATGAGGTTTGCGCGTACCAGCCGGGCGAAGGCGAGTGGGCTTGGCACGGTCTTCTGGTCAGCCTGCGCCAATCGCAGGAGCAGG